>NZ_MKGS01000200.1:0-24624 GCF_002836905.1 Pseudomonas sp. 43NM1
CGCGTGGTGCAAAGTTACCTGCAAAGCGGCGTGCTGGAAGCCGTGCCGAAAGCGCCGGAATTCAGTTACCCGACCTACCTGGTTTATTCCCGCGACCGCGATTCGGCGACGCTGCAACAGGCGTTCGACCTGCTGCGCGAGGTGATCAAGACCGACGACGACTGGTCGCAACGCTGGAACCCGTTGGGCTGACCCCGCCGACCTGCGCATTTGCACCGGAGCATGGCGTTTGTGTCCTCAAGGTTGAGCAAGCCTGCGCCCACGAATCGGCTAATCTGCGGTGACGATAAAAATCACAGGTGATTGCAGTGAGGCAGACCACCCAAGCGTTTCGCAGCCGCTACCGCGCCGACATCCATCGTTTCTATAACCCGTGGCTGCACGGCGCGTTTGTGCTGCTGTTCGGCGTGCTGGCGATAGGCGTATTCTGGCGCACCGTGCAGCAGGTTCAGCCACTGGAATGGCTGGCAGTGCCGTTGACGCTGCTGTTGTTCAACTTCGCCGTGTACAGCGTGCATCGGCACTTGGGGCATCACAAAAAGAGTTTTGCGCGGATGTTCTACGCGCGGCATGCCGGCGACCATCACAGCTTCTTCGCGCCCGGCCACATGACCTACGACAACGCTCGCGACTGGCGAGTGATTCTGTTCCCGGCGTGGCTGATCGTGGTGCACACACTGGTCTTCACCCTGCCGCTGTGGTGGTTGTTGTCGCTGCTCAACGCCAACGTCGCCGGCCTGTTTGGTGGCTGCATGGTTCTAGGTTACCTGCTATACGAAGTGTTCCATGCTTGCGAGCATTTGCCGCCGCGCAATCCGGTCACGCGGTTGCCGTGGATTCGGCAGATGCGCCGCCTGCATGAACTGCATCACCGCCGTGAGCTGATGCAGGAACGTAATTTCAATATCGTCTTTCCCCTGATGGATTACCTGTTCGGCACCCTTTACTGGGAACCGGAGCACGCCCACCCGCACCCGACGAGAACGCCCATGACCCGCATGCAACATCAGATCGTGATTGCCGCCAATCCGATTGCCGTGCTCGCCTACGCCAGCACCGTGAGCCGTTGGCCGGAGTGGCATCCGTCGTCGCTGAAGGTCGACGGCGACGCCGGCCCGCTGCATGCCGGCGCGCGTTTCGAGGAGGATATTCGCGCCGGTGGCCGCGACGGCCATCTGAGCTGGGACGTCGAAGAATACCTGCCGGGGCGCCGCTGGAGCGCGCGGGCGCGGGGCGATCACGGGTTGCCGCTGGTGCTGACTTATCAGTGCGACGCCGAGGGCGACGGCACGCGGTTTGTGCGCACGCTGGATTATCAGTTCAGCAGCCTGGGCATGCGCATGGCCAATCAACTAGTGCTCAAGCGCCGTATCGAACGAGAATCGGCAGCGTCGCTGGCGGCGTTGCGCGACCGTGCACAAGCGCACGTCGCGGCTGCGGGAGTGAGCGCGTGAGATCAGTCCTCAGATTTGCAGTGGTGCTGATCGTCGTCACTGGCGGGTTTTTATTGCTGATGCCGACCAAGGTCCATCCGCTGGCGTGGACGCCGGCACCGGCGCCGTCGATGGTCAGCGGCGTCTACGCCGACAATCAACGCCTCAAGGACGTCGAGCGCATTGGCGCAGCGGATATCGACGGGCCGGAGGCGTTGCTGCTCGAAGAGGGTGCGCTGATCACCGGCCTGCACGATGGCCGAGTGATCCGCAGCAGCCTCGATGGCAAAACTCGCACCGTGCTGACCGACACCGGAGGCCGGCCACTGGGCCTCGCGCGGCATCCCAACGGCATGCTGGTGATCGCTGACGGGCTCAAGGGCTTGCTGTCGCTGGACGCGCTTGGCCAGGTCATTCCATTGTCCACCGAGGCCAACGGCGTGCCATTCGGATTTACCGACGACGTGGCCATCGACAAGTCCGGGCATTACGCCTACTTCAGCGATGCGTCGAGCCGCTGGGGTTACGGCAAGGACGGCGCGGCGATCATCGAGCATGGCGGCGACGGGCGTTTGCTGCGTTATGACTTCCAGAGCGGCAAAACCGAGGTGCTGCTAGAGAAACTCGAATTCGCCAACGGCGTGACGCTGGGGCCGGACGATGCGTATGTGCTGGTCAACGAAACCGGGGCTTATCGCATCAGCCGGTATTGGCTGAGCGGGCCGAAGGCCGGGACGCACGATATTTTCATCGATAACTTGCCGGGGATGCCGGACAACCTCGCGTTCAATGGTCGCGATCGGTTCTGGGTGGCGCTGTATGCACCGCGCAATGCGCTACTCGATGCGACGGCGCCGCACCCGTTTGTGCGCAAGATGATCGCGCGGGCGATGACCGTATTGCCTAAACCTGTTGAGAAGCGTGGGTTTGCCTTGGGGTTGGATCTGGACGGCAAGGTCATTGCCAATCTGCAGGACGCGAGCGACGGCAATTACTCGCCCATTACCACGGTGCGCGAGTATGGCGAGTGGTTGTATTTTGGTTCGCTGAAAGCGCAGCACATGGTGCGCTTGCCGCTGAGCAAAGCCCTTCAATAACCCCCCGCCTTTGTAGGAGCGAGGCTTGCCCGCGAAGGCGTCTTCATAGTCGCCATCGAGGTCGACTGAAAAGACGCCTTCGCGGGCAAGCCTCGCTCCTACAGGGTTGTGGGGGCCTTTTCGGGTTGGGGCTCTCGGTGCTTTGCGATTAGCGCGGATTGATCTGGTTATCGTGCTCGGCGTTATCGGTTTCTTCGCGCACGCGTTCCGGATCGAGGTCGGTGCCGTCGCTTTGCTCCAGCGGCTTGGCGCCTTCGTTGTTCGGCAGCTCGTCGATCCCCGGCTCGTCCTCGGGGTTGACGGTGGTGCGGCCGGGGCTCAGCGGTTCTGGATGGGTCGGAATCGGGTCGTACCCGCCCTGCTGTTCGCTGGGGA
Source organism: Pseudomonas sp. 43NM1 (assembly GCF_002836905.1). NCBI lineage: Bacteria > Pseudomonadati > Pseudomonadota > Gammaproteobacteria > Pseudomonadales > Pseudomonadaceae > Pseudomonas > Pseudomonas sp. 43NM1. Next base: position 2,906 of record NZ_MKGS01000200.1, read on the forward strand.
ATTTTTCGTTGGAAAACCGTGGATCAGACATTGGGTGGCACCTCTGAAAAGTGAGTCGGGGATGGAAGACTCTGTACTTTCGAGGTGCCGGGCTTGAGCGCCGTTCCAATTATTCAGTCACCAGTCGTCGGTGGTCAGGACGAGGCCTGAAGCTGCTGAACAATTTTCTCTTTGACCTGGAAACGCCGCTCCTTGAGTTTTTTCAGAGCGTCATCACTTGGCGCGTCCGACTGTGCGGTTTCAGCCTTGACCACCTCGGCATCAGCCTGCGAGTACTTGTTGATCAGTGAATCCAGTAACGGATCCTTGGTGCGTTTTTGGTGGATATCTTCCTTGGAAATATTCAAATCCTGATAAAGATCGTGTGGCACCGGCATGGAACACCTCCGTTTATTGATCGGCAGCAAACGCGGTCACTTGCGTTCGCCAACCATCAGAATGGCCTCGGTTACCTGCTTCTGTCGACCTGCTGTCAGACCAGCGGTGTCCGTTCGTCGTCGTTTTGCATTTGCGATAAAACCTTTCGTCGCCCGCAAGCCTCCATTACATAACGGTCACCTGATCGCTTATAAAACCCGTGTGGAGATGAACCAATGGACGGATTTAACCTGCGCCACCTCGCCCTCGCCGTTGCCCTGAGCACCGGTATGAGCACTGCTTTTGCTGCCACTTCCAATGATTTTGTCGACAACGCGGCCGCTGGCGGCATCGCCGAGATCGAAACCAGCAAATTGGCTCTGGAAAAGAGTTCATCGGCAGACATCAAAGCCTTCGCCAACATGATGATCAAAGATCACACCGAGGCGAACGCAGAACTGAAAGCCTTGGCGACCAAGCATGACATCGAGGTGCCGGACGACACCACGCTGGTCAAGCAAGCCAAGGAAAAAATCCTCGACATGCGCGACGAATCGTTCGATGCGGCCTATGCCAATAATCAGGTAAAGGCCCACGAAGAAACCATCGCGCTGTTTAAGAAAGAAGCTGAAACAGTCACCGACGATAAAAAGGCCGGTGCCACCGAGTTGAAAGGTTTTGCCCAGAAAATGCTGCCGGCGCTGGAAAAACATCTGACCGCAGCGAAAGAATTGCAAGCCAAACATCCAAGCAAGTAACGCCGTTTAAACAGTTGAATAAACAACCGCATAAAAAAACCGCATCCATTGGATGCGGTTTTTGTGTTTGTTATCAGCCGCCATCAGTATCAATATCGGCATCGGTGTCTTCACCCGGCGATGGCCGATCGGGCTCGGGTTTGAAACCGGGACTGAATTCGTTGTCGTTATCGTCGTGAACGTTTTTCTGATCGACTTCGCTGTCGGCGCTTTCCGGTTCGGCAGTATTTTCATCGCGGCTTTGATCGCGGTTCTGGTCAACGCCTTGATCGCGGCTCTGATCGTTGCCCGGAGCCCCTTCACCCGGCACTTGCGGGTCGATCGCCGGGTCATTGCGGTCAACCGGTGCCCCGCCCTGATCCTGTTGCTGAGACTGGTCTTTCATAAGTACCTCGCTCGTCAATTCACATGCGCGGCCAAAACAGTCAGGCCTTGAAAATAGGAAGCCATTGTTGGCGCAGGGTTCAAATTGAATGGACAGTGCCATGCTCGCTGATAAAAGATCGCAGCCTTGTGCAGTGACTACTAGAGTTCTGCTCAGGATAAAAATATCCTTGCGCCCGCTAACAACTAATTCACACCACAAATGTCACTGATTTGCGCCGATCGTAATTTGGGGAATCGGTGCAGACCTTTTGGGAGTCGACACACATGGCAGCACTGCAAACCAGCACGCTTGAAGCGATGAAAACACAACAATCGCTACTGCTTGCCGAATGGACCAAAGGCCTCGAAGCCAATGGCGCGACGCGCAATCTCAAGGAACAGGACCTCAAGCAACAGATGTCCGAGTTTCTCCAGTTGGTGATTTCCGGCCTTGAGCAAGGCAATGGCCAGAACATCGCCGCGCCGGCCTGGGACGAGATTCGTCAGTTTCTCGAAAAACTCTCCCACAGCCGCGCCCTGCTCGGCCAGGATTCGCAGCAGACCGCCAGCTTCATTTTCTCCCTCAAGGGTCCGGTGTTCAGCCTGCTGCAAAACCTCTACAGCAATAATCCAGCGCAGCTCGGCGAACAACTCTGGGAAGTTTCCGAGCTGCTCGATGCGCTGGGCATGCACACCATCCGCACCTTCCAGAAATCCCGTGAAGCGGTGATCAAGCGTCAGCAGGAAGAACTGCTGGAGCTGTCGACCCCGGTGGTCAAATTGTGGGACGGCGTGCTGGCGCTGCCAATGATCGGCACACTGGATTCGCAACGCACCCAAGTGGTCATGGAATCGCTGCTGCAACGCATCGTCGACACCGGTTCGGAAATCGCCATCATCGACATCACCGGCGTGCCGACCGTCGATACCCTGGTCGCGCAACACCTGCTGAAAACCGTGACCGCGATTCGCCTGATGGGCGCTGACTGCATCATCAGCGGCGTGCGTCCGCAAATCGCGCAAACCATCGTGCACCTGGGCCTCGACCTGCAAGGCGTGGTGACCAAGGCCAATCTGGCCGACGCCCTGAAACTGGCGCTGACCCGCTTGGGAATTACCGTCAGCAAGGCGGGATGAGGCCATGGAACGCATACCGATTCTGCAAATGGGCGACTTTCTGCTGGTGACCATCCAGGTCGACATGCATGACCAGTTGGCCCTGACCCTTCAGGACGACCTGTCCGAACGCATCAGCCGCACCTCCGCGCGCGGCGTGCTGATCGACATTTCGGCGCTGGACATGGTCGATTCGTTTATCGGCCGGATGATCGGCACCATTTCCGGCCTGTCGAGGATCATGGACGCCGAGACGGTATTGGTCGGCATGCAGCCCGCCGTGGCAATTACCCTGGTCGAACTCGGCATGACCTTGCCCGGCGTCAGCACTGCGCTGAACGTCGAGCGGGGGATGAAACTGCTGCAGGAACGAGTGCGCGAACAATGAGCGTGCGCAGCAGCGGCAGCCAACCGATTCAGATTGAGCAAGACGTGGTCCTGGCCCGTCAGACCGCGCGCAAGCTTGCCCAGGAATGCGGCATGCGCCTGATCGATCTGACCAAAATGGTTACGGCGGTCAGCGAGCTGGCGCGTAACACCATGGTCTATGGCGGTGGCGGCGACATGGATTGGGAAATTCTCGATGAGAGCGGCCGTACCGGTTTGCGTCTGGTGTTTCGTGACGAAGGGCCGGGCATCCCCGACCTGAAACTGGCGATGACCGACGGCTGGACGTCCGGCGGTGGTCTCGGCTTGGGCCTGACCGGCGCTCGGCGTCTGGTGGAAGAATTCGAACTGGAAACCGAGCCCGGCAAAGGCACGCGCATAACGATTACCCGATGGACATGAATATTGGGGGCACCCTGACGCAGGTTTTGCCGATCGAAGACAGCAGCCAGATCGGCCACGCCCGCCGCACCGCGCAACAGCTCGCCGAGCAGCATGGCTTCGACGCCACCGACGCCGGACGCGTCGCACTGGTGGTGACGGAACTCGCCAGCAACATTCTCAAACACGCGGCACGTGGCGAATTGCACCTGCGGGTATTGCCACGCGCCGTGGGCGCCGGGATCGAAATCCTCGCGATTGATCGCGCGGGCGGTTTCGACGTGCAAGCGTGCCTGGCCGACGGCTTCTCCACCCGTGGCACCCAAGGCATCGGCCTCGGCGCCATGTCGCGCCAGGCTGACGTGTTCGACGTGCATGCCGACTCGCGCGGCACCGTGCTGTTGACGCGTTTCTATCCGCGTAACGACAAGGCACCGGACCGCCGCGTCGGCATCAGCCAGCACTCTTTGCACGATGACCCAGCGTGCGGTGACGTGTTTCACCTGGCGTTTGATGGCGCCAGCATCAGCGCGTTGGTCATCGACGGTTTGGGCCATGGCGAAGAAGCCGAACGCGGCGCGCGGGCCGGTGAGCAGACTTACGCGCTGACGCCGTTCGCCTCACCGGTATTGCTGCTGGAAGACATTCATCGGGCGATGATCGGTTCGCGTGGCGGCGCATTGGCAATCGCCCAATTCGACGGCGACTCGCTGAGATTCGTCGGCATCGGTAACATCGGCGCCTGCCTGATTGCCCCGGACAAGTCCCGTGGCCTGGCCTCGCACCCCGGAATCGTCGGTGGCCAATATCGGAAAGCCCAACCCTTTGACTATGCTCACGTGAATGGACAGTTATTGATCATGTACAGCGACGGCCTGCAGTCTCGTTGGAATCTGCAAGATTACCCCGGCCTGGTGCACCGCCATCCCGCCGTAATTGCCGCCATTTTGCACCGCGACTTCTGCCGTGGGCGCGACGACGTCACCGTGCTGGTCGTGGCTCTGGAGGCCGCCCATGGCTGATTCACTGAACCTGACGCCCGACGAACAAGCGGCGCTGATCGCGCAGTTGCAGAGCGAAGCCAATGCACTGCGTGAAGAGCTGGACGAGACCAATCAGGGCGTCCTGGCGTTGTACGCCGAGCTGGATCAGCAGGCCGATCAATTGCGCCAGGCGTCGGACCTGAAAAGCCGTTTCCTGTCGTACATGAGCCATGAATTCCGCACCCCGCTGGGCTCGATCCTGAGCATCACCGGGCTGCTGACCGATGAACTCGACGGGCCGCTGAGCAGCGAACAGCACAAACAAGTGGCGTTCGTCAGCGGTGCCGCACGCGAGTTGAGCGACATGGTCGACGACCTGCTCGACCTGGCGAAGATCGAAGCCGGGCGCATCACCATCTCGCCGGGCTGGTTCGACATGTTCGACCTGTTCTCGGCGTTGCGCGGGATGTTCCGGCCGATTGTCGATGGCGGCGCGGTGGATCTGATTTTCGAAGAACCGGTGGGCATTCCACGGCTGTTTACCGATGACAAGAAACTCGCGCAGATCCTGCGCAACTTCATTTCCAACTCGCTGAAGTTCACCACACGCGGTGAAGTGCGGGTTTCGGCGCGGCTCGAAGACGGCGATTACATCCGCTTCGCCGTCACCGATACCGGAATAGGTATCGCCCCGGAGCTACATGGCGCATTGTTCGAGGACTTTTCGCAGGTCGACTCACCTTTGCAGAAACGCTTGCGCGGCACCGGGCTAGGCTTGTCGCTGTGCAAACGCTTCGCCGCGCTCCTCGGTGGCGAGGTCGGGGTGCAGAGCACGCCGGGCACTGGCTCGACCTTTTTTGTGATCATCCCGCTGGCCATTCCTGTGGAGCCCGCCGATGAAACGTGACATCCGCTTGTTGATCGTCGATGACAACGTCGCCACCCGCTACGCCTTGCGCCGGCGCCTGGAAAGCCACGGCTATGCGATTCTCGAAGCCGGCACCGGTGGCGATGGCCTGGCGCTGATCGACAGCGAACGGATCGATGCGCTGATCCTCGACGTCAACCTGCCGGACATGAGCGGCTTCGACATCGTGCGCAAACTGCGCGCCGAAGTGGCCACCGCCCTGCTCCCGGTGATTCACGTGTCGGCGGCCTCGATCCAGACCGGCGACATCATCACCGGCCTCGACGCGGGCGCCGACGCTTACCTGATTCACCCGGTGGACCCGGATGTGCTGTTGGCGACCTTGCGCACGCTTATGCGGGTGCGCGATACCGAGAACGCGCTGCGTGAGAGTGAGGCGCGCTTTCGCGAGATTTTTACCAATGTCTCGGCGCCTATCGCGGTGATGGACGCGACGCTGAAAGTCCACGAATGCAACCATGCGTTTGCTCAGCTGATTCAGGAAAACCTCGACCCGGACACTTTACGTGAATGTTTCGCCGACGATCAGGGTGCGGTGATTGATGAACTGCGCCTGCGCCTGGCTTATGGCGAGCGCTGGAAAGGCACGCTGAACATGTGCGTCGAAGGTCAGGAGCGCGAGACCGAGTGGCAGATTTCGCCGTATCGCACGCCGGAATTGAGCCTGGTGTTTGTCGAAGACGTCACCGAACACCGCCATCGCGAACGCTCGCACCTGGCGCGTCTCGACGATGCCACCACGCAATTGGCCAAGGAAGTCGCTGAACGCGCGCGCACCGAGGCGCAACTGCTGCAAGTGCAGAAAATGGACGCGCTGGGCAAGTTGACTGGGGGCATTGCTCACGATTTCAATAATTTGCTCACTGGCATCATTACCAGCCTGGAATTGATTCAGAAACGGGTCAGCGATTCACGTCTGGACAAGGTGCAGTTTTACGCCGAAGCGGCGCTGAATTCGGCGATGAGCGCCGCCGCGCTGACCCATCGTCTGTTGGCGTTTGCTCGTCAACAACCGTTGGACACGCGCCCGGTGGACATCAACGAACATGTGCGTTCGCTGGAAGAATTGCTGGTGCGCACGATTGGTGAACGGATTGCGCTGAAGCTGGAATTGACCAACAAAGCGGCGATTGCCTTGGTCGATCCGATTCAGCTGGAAAGTGCGGTGCTCAATCTGGTGATCAACGCTCGCGATGCGTTACCTCAGGGCGGCAATATCTGGGTCAGCACGTACGCCGCGTACTCGCACGGCGACCCGAACATGACCGACGGCGCGTATATCGCGCTGGCCGTGCGCGACGACGGCACTGGCATTGAACACAGCGTGATCGATAAGGTGTTCGACCCGTTTTTCACCACCAAACCGTTGGGCCAGGGCACCGGGTTGGGGCTCTCGACCATTTACGGTTTCGCCCGCCAGTCCGGCGGCGATGCGCACATCCGCAGCGTCGCACGGCGCGGCACGGAAGTGACGATCATGTTGCCGGCGAGTGCTGAGCCGCTGATGGAGGTAGTCGAGCCGGTGGTGGTCGATTCCCAAGGCGCAGGCGAGCATGTGTTGATTGTCGAAGACATGCCCTCGGTGCGTATGTTCGTCGCCGAGGTGCTGACCGATGCCGGTTACCGCTGCACCCAGGCGGGCGATATCGAAACAGCGCTGGAACGCTTGCAGAACGACTTGACCATCGACCTGATGCTCACCGATGTCGGCCTGCCCCGCATGACCGGCCGCGAGCTGGCAGACGTCGCGCGCGGCTGGCACGAATCCTTGCCGATCCTGTTCATGACCGGCTACGCCGAAAACGCCCTCAACCGCCAAGTCTTCCTCGGCGAAGGCATGGACATGCTGGTCAAACCCTTCCAAATCAGCGAACTCCTGGAAAAAGTCCGCCGCAGCCTCGACGGCACCTGACGGCGCAATCGCGAGCAGGCTCACTCCCACAAGGGATCAACCCAAAACCTGTAGGAGCCGAGCTTGCTCGCGATGGCGGTGGGTCAGTCGATAGAGATGTCGCCAGTGATGGCCCCTTCGCGGGCAAGCCTCGCTCCTACAGAGGATTCGCACCCGACGCAGCACTTGCGCCCAACCCGAATTCCCTGTGGGAGCGGAGCTTGCTCGCGATGGCGGTAGGTCATTAAGAAATGATCTGGCTGACACGACCTCATCGCGAGCAAGCTCGCTCCCACAGGGGATTTGCGTGGAGACACAGCTTTTGTGCTCAACCCGAAACCTGTAGGAGCTGAGCTTGCTCGCGAAAGCGGTGGGTCAGTCGATAGAGATGTCGCCAGTGACGGCCCCTTCGCGGGCAAGCCTTGCTCCTACATGGGATCCCCGTTGACCCAAGCATCTGTGCCGAACACAAATCCCCTGTAGGAGTGAGCCTGCTCGCGATGGGGCCCGCGCGGGCGCCATCGATCATCCAAGCACATTTGCCAGGAACGGTGCGGTGCGACTTTTCTTGTTTTTTGCGACGGTTTGCGGGGTGCCTGCCACGACGATTTTGCCGCCCTGATCCCCTGCCCCCGGCCCGATGTCGATCACCCAGTCGCTCTGCGCGACCACGCGCATTTCGTGTTCGACGACGATCACCGTGTGCCCGCCCGTGACCAGCGTATCCAGCTGTTCCAGCAACCGATCGACGTCACGCGGATGCAGCCCGGTGGTCGGCTCATCCAGCACATACAAGGTCGCGCCACGCTGATTGCGTTGCAGCTCAGTCGCCAGTTTGATCCGCTGCGCTTCACCGCCCGAGAGCTCCGTCGCCGGTTGCCCGAGGCGCAAATAACCCAAACCAATATCACGCAGCACTTCCAGCGAACGACGAATACCCGACTGCTCGGCAAACACCGTTACCGCCTCATCCACAGTCAACTGCAACACCTGCGCAATGCTCAAGCCCTGCCAGGTAATCGCCAGCGTCTGCGGGTTATAACGGGCGCCGTGACACGTCGGGCACGGCGCATAAACGCTCGGCATAAACAGCAACTCGACACTGACAAAACCCTCGCCCTCACACGTCGGGCAACGACCCTTGGCGACGTTGAAGGAAAATTGCCCGGCGTCGTAGCCCTCGGCCTGCGCCTCTGGCGTCGCCGCATACAGCTTGCGCACGTTGTCGAACAGCCCAGTGTAGGTCGCCAGATTCGAGCGCGGCGTGCGGCCGATCGGTTTCTGATCGACTTGCACCAGGCGCTTGATCGACTCCAGCCCCGCCGTGACCTGACCGCCACTGACCTGCGGCGCGTCATCTTCGAGGCTCAACTCCTCGGTTTCGCCAGCATTCGCCGCCCGCCCGAGATGCGCGCCGACCAGCTCCAGCAACGCCTGGCTGACCAGACTCGACTTGCCGGAACCGGAAACACCGGTCACCGAGGTAAAACAACCCAAGGGAAACTCGGCGCTCAAATTATTCAGGTTGTTGCGCGTGATCCCTTCAAGCTTCAGCCAGCCAGTCGGCTTGCGAATAACGCGTTTTTTACTCACCTCTTCAGCGAACAAATAGGCGCGGGTCTGCGAGTCAGAAATATCCGCCAAACCCGGCGGCGGCCCGCTATACAGAATCCGCCCACCGTGCTCGCCAGCCGCCGGCCCGACATCAATCAGCCAATCGGCGCGGCGCATGGTTTCCAGATCATGCTCGACCACAAACAGCGTGTTGCCCGCCGCTTTCAAACGCTGCAAGGCTTCGAACAGCGCTTCGCCATCCGCCGGATGCAGACCGGCCGATGGTTCGTCCAACACATAAATCACGCCGAACAACTGCGACCCCAATTGCGTCGCCAGGCGCAGGCGCTGCAACTCGCCGGACGACAACGTCGGCGTGCTGCGCTCCAGTGCCAGGTAACCGAGGCCAAGGTCGGTCAAGGTACTGACCCGCTCGAGCAAGTCCTGGGCAATGCGTTGCGCTGCCAGACGTTTCTCCACCGACAGGTTCGGCGTATGACGCACGTCCGGGGCGTTCGCGTGGCCACTGCCACCGTGGGCGACGCGCTGCTCGCGGGCCTCGCGAGTCTGGCTGTGGCTGAGCACCTCACCGGATTCATCAGCCTGTTCGAGATAACTCTGCGCCGCCACCGGCCGCAACACTTCGGCGACTTGCAGCAAGGTCATTTGCGACAGCTCGCCGATGTCGAAACCGGCAAACGTCACCGACAACGCTTCACGCTTCAAGCGTTTGCCCTCGCACAACGGGCACGGGCTGCCGAGCATGAACTGCGAAACGCGCTTCTTCATCAACGCGCTTTGCGAATGGCTGAAGGTGTGCAGGATGTAGCGCCGAGCGCCGGTAAACGTGCCTTGGTAACTCGGCTCCATTTTGCGCTGCAGGGCGACTTTGGTTTCTTCCGGGGTGAGCCCGGCGTACACCGGCACCGTTGGCGACTCTTCGGTGAAGAGAATCCAGTCGCGCTGCTTTTTCGGCAGTTTGCGCCACGGGATATCGACGTCGATGCCCATGGTCACGAGGATGTCGCGCAGGTTTTGCCCTTGCCACGCCAGCGGCCAGGAAGCGATGGCGCGTTGGCGGATAGTCAGGTTCGGGTCCGGGACCATCAGCGCTTCGGTCACTTCATAGACGCGGCCCAAACCATGACATTCGGGGCAGGCGCCTTGCGGGGTGTTCGGCGAGAAGTCCTCGGCGTACAACATCGCCTGCCCCGGCGGATAGCTGCCGGCGCGCGAGTACAGCATGCGGATCAGGCTCGACAACGTGGTGACGCTGCCCACCGACGAGCGTGTACTGGGCGTGCCGCGCTGCTGTTGCAGGGCCACGGCCGGCGGCAAACCTTCGATGGAATCGACATCCGGCACGCCGACCTGATCGATCAGGCGCCGCGCATACGGCGCCACCGATTCGAAATAGCGCCGCTGCGCCTCGGCGTACAGGGTCGAAAAGGCCAGCGACGATTTGCCCGAACCGGACACCCCGGTAAACACCACCAAGGCGTCACGCGGAATGTCCACGTCAACGTTCTTGAGGTTGTGCTCCCGGGCGCCACGCACCCTGACCATGCCGGAGGAAGGGGTTGCGGTGCGCTTTGAAGTCATGGGCCAGCCTTAATTACAGGTGTATTTTTTGAACGCGATAACGATACGGACAGGGCTCGGCCGTGATCGTGCGATTGAAATCGACGTTGCGCACAGACACCACCCCAAAGCGCGTGCACAAAACCTGTAGGAGCGAGGCTTGCCCGCGAAGGCGTCTTCACAGTCACCATAGATGTCGACTGAAATGACGCCTTCGCGGGCAAGCCATGCTCCTACAGAGTTATGTGTCAGCCATTGAGGACGGCGCGAACCATCTGCGTCAGCGCTTCGGGGCCGTAGGGTTTGCTGAGCAGGTGCGTGTCCGGGCTCAATTGGTGATTGCGCGAAATGATGTCGCGCGTATGCCCGGAGGTGAACAGCACCGCGACTTGCGGGTTTTGCACTTTGGCCCACGCCGCCAGGTCGGAACTCTTGATCAGCCCGGGCATGACCACGTCGGTGAAGATCAGGTCGACGACCAAACCTTCCAGCAACATTTGCATCGCGATATCGCCGTTGCTCGCGGTGAGCACCTGATAACCCTCTTCGCGCAGCAATTCGACCACCGAGACGCGCACCGCTTCGTTGTCCTCGACCACCAGAACCGTTTCATGCCCGCCGCGCTGCTGTGCGGTCGGCAATGCCGGTTCACCCGGCAACGCGCGCAAGCTGCGCGGGAAGTACATCTTCACGCGCGTGCCTTCGCCGGGCACGCTGGACATCTCGATGTGGCCGCCGCTCTGTTTGACGAAACCGAAAACCATGCTTAAGCCGAGCCCGGTGCCCTGGCCATCAGCCTTGGTAGTGAAGAACGGTTCGAAGGCCTGCGCCAACACCTCGGGCGACATGCCGCTGCCGGTGTCTTGCACCGCCACGCGCACATAATCGCCGGCGACAATGCCTTTACCGGCGCAGAACTGCCGGTCGAGGGCGATGTTTTCGGCGCTCAAGTCAATCGTGCCCTCGCCGCGCATGGCGTCGCGGGCGTTGATCGCCAGATTGAGGATGGCGTTTTCCAGTTGGTTGCGATCGACGTGCAGACGCCACGGCTCATCGGCGATATTCACATTGATCTGGATGGTTTCGCCAAGCGCGCGTTGCATCAATTCTTCGAGGCCGTCGAAGATTTTCCGTGGGTCACACACCGCCGGCGACAGCGGTTGGCGACGGGCGAACGCGAGCAGCTGCGAGGACAGCTTGGCCCCGCGCTCGACCGCAGCAATCGAAGCTTTGACCCGACGCTGCACGTTGGCGTTGTCCGGTTCATGCCGGGCGAGCAAGTGGAGGTTGCCGGCGATGACTTGCAGCAGATTATTGAAGTCATGGGCGACGCCGCCGGTGAGGCCGCCAATCGCTTCCAGTTTCTGCGACTGGCGCAGCTGTTCTTCGGCCGCCAGCCGCGCGCCCACTTCATTGGCCACACGCTCTTCAAGATTGCGGGTGAATTTGAGCAACGATTCTTCGGCGATCTTGCGTTCGTGAATGTCGATCAACACGCCGGGAAAACGAAACGCCCGGCCCTGTTCATTGAACTCGCAACAACCGCTGGCGAGCACCCACAGATAACTGCCGTCGGGGCGCATTACCCGATATTCGGCGTTGTACGGCGCGCCGGTTTTCACCGCTTGCTCGACCCGTTCCTGCACCCAGCTGTGGTCATCAGGATGAATCCGCGATTCAGCGATGCGCGCTGGCAGGTCGGCCAGATTGCATCCGGCAGGATAAGAAAAGGTTCGGGCAAAACGCTCGTCGCCGGACAGCACATTGGCTTCGAGGTCCCAGACGAACGAGCCGATCAACGCCCCGGCATTCAGCGCCAGGCGCACGCGCTCGTTATCGGCGCGATAAGCATCTTCGGCGGCTTGGCGGCGGCGCTCGGAAATCACATGCGCGGTGGTCTCGACCACCATCGCCATGACCCCGCCGGGCCGCCCTTCATCGTTGGCGACCGGGCTGTAATAGAGGTCCATCCAGACTTCTTCCGGCACGCCGTCGCGGAGCAATTCCAACTGTTTGTTGCGAAACGACAGGGTGCCGCCCGCCAGGCAGGTATCGACCACGTGCCGATTGAAATCGGCGACTTCCGGCCAGCCCAGTTCAACTGGCGAGCCCAACAGATAAGGGTGGCGCCCGCCAGCAAACACCGAGTACGCATCGTTGTAGATCATGTAGCCGAGCGGACCCCAGAGCATCACCATCGGCAATGGCGACGCCAGCATCAACTGCACGGTACTGCTCAGGCTGCGCGGCCACTGATCAATGTGTCCAAGCTCGGTCAGGCTCCAGTCGAACGCACAGATGCGCCCGGCCATTTCGCCGTTCCAGCCAACACAACCGTGGTTATCGGAAAGAAACTGCATCGACTGACTCTGTGTCCTGTGGTGACGCCCGTTGGTTTCGAGCACGCTGAGTGCCAATGGTTTCATAGAGTTATAGCTGAACGAAGATTTCGCAGCGGCTGTCGGTCATCGAGTGGCGGTGACTGTGGACGCAGCCTCCCTGGGGCTCGGCAGCTGCTACAGGTTTGGTGGCGCCTGCCGATTACACCTCGATCAAATGTTTGAGCGGATGGTAGCCAGTTTTCAATGTGGCGGCGACATCCAGAATGGCTTTCTCGATGCCATTCAAATGCATGCAGGTCAGTTCGATCGCGGCGCTCTGATTGCCGGCCTCGATGTACTCGATCAGGCGCAAGTGCTCGTCGTCGCGGCACACCTCGTGGCTGTCGTCGTCCAACGCTGCGGCGTACAGCGAGGCGCGCGAAATCAGCTTCTGGAACCAGTCGAGCAACACTGGATTATTCAGGCTGCGCGCCAGTTTGATGTGGAACTCGCCGAGCAGATGAATCAGCCGTTCATGATCGCCGCTGCGGTGCGCCTGATCTTCCAGCAACAGGTGATCGCGCAGATCCTGGGTCACCGCGGTATCGCGGCGACGGCACAATTCGCTGACGATGCCGATCTCGATCAGACGCCGGGTTTCAAACAGCGACCGAATCTCTTCATCGCTGGGCAACGACACCGACGCACCTTTATTGGGCTCGGTGGTGACCAGTCCATCGGCCTCCAATTGCTTGAGTGCGGCACGAACCGACGTGCGGCTGACATTAAATAACTGCGCCAGCGACGCCTCGCCGAGTTTCATCCCCGGACGCAACGAACGCTTGCTGATCGCCTCGTAAACCCCTTGGTAGACACGGTCGACCGTGGTTTCCAGTTTTTTCTCGACCATTTCCCCGCTCCTTTGGCCCAGTGCAATCCACCCCTGGCGTTGATCAGCCATTGAAAAAGGGGCTTGCAAGAGCAGATTAATCCGGCTATTTCTAAATTGCATCCAAACATTGCATACAATAATTAGAGGATTGCACCATTATGGTTCAGCCGATAGCCATTGAAGTGCGTAACGTTTCCAAGCGCTATTCCGAAGACCTGGGGCTGGCGCCCGCCCTCGACAATGTGTCCGTAGACATTGCCGACAACGAATTCTTCACCCTGCTCGGCCCATCCGGCTGCGGCAAAACCACCTTGCTGCGCACCATCGCCGGTTTCGAGCACGTCAGCGATGGCGAGATTCGTCTGGCGGGTGAACCGGTCAACCACTTGCCGCCGTTCAAGCGGCGGGTCAACACGGTGTTCCAGAGTTACGCGCTGTTTCCGCACATGAGTGTCGCGCAGAATATCGCCTTCGGCCTCGAGATGCAGGGTCTAGATCACAAGTCGATTCCGCAACGGGTCGATGAAATGCTCGCGCTGGTGCAAATGCAACACTTGGCCCGGCGCAAACCGGCGGAACTGTCCGGCGGTCAGCAGCAACGGGTGGCGTTGGCTCGGGCCTTGGCGCCGAAACCGAAAGTGCTGTTGCTGGATGAACCGCTGTCAGCGCTCGACCTCAAGTTGCGCAAAGAAATGCAGGTCGAACTCAAGCGCGTGCAGAAGGAAGCCGGGATCACCTTCATTTTTGTCACCCACGATCAGGAAGAGGCGCTGACGCTTTCCGATCGCATCGCGGTGATGTCCGCCGGCAAGATCCTGCAGATCGGCACGCCGAACGACATCTACGAACGCCCCAACCATCAGTTCGTCGCGCAGTTTATCGGCGACATCAATTTCCTCCCCGGCCAGCTCAAGCGCGGTCAGCACAACGAAAAACTCTTTGTGCCGAACGGCATGCCGGTGGAAATCCCCTGCCCCGCCCACGGTTTTGACGGCGCAGCGGTGCAATTGGCGTTTCGCCCGGAGCGTTCGCAACTGGTTGACCCGACGCAGCCGCATCACCTGCGCGGGGTGATCGAAGCGGTGTTGTACGTCGGCACCGCGACGCTCTATCAATGCCGTTTGAACAACGACATCAAAGTCATGCTGCGCGAAAACAACGAAGGCCTGAACCGTGGCCGTGTCGTCGGCGATCGCGTGGCGGTCAATCTGCCGCCGCACGCCTGCCTGTTGATGGAGGCCTGAGATGAGCGTCAGCAGCACTTCTCCCGCCCTCAACCGCGCGCTGTTGCTCAGCCCGGTGGTTCTGACTTTGCTCGCGTTGATCGCCATTCCGCTGGGCATCATGGGTTACATCAGCCTGCTGCCGCGCAACGTTTACGGTGGTGTCGACTGGCAGGCCGATTGGCAATTGCACAGTTACGTGCAGCTTTTTTTCCAGGAAGGTTTCGACGGTGAACTGGAGCTGAATTGGGTTTACGCCCAAGCCCTGTTGCGCTCGGTGTTTCAGGCCGGCGGCACGACGCTGCTGTGTTTTCTGTTCGGTTTTCCGGTGGCGTTATGGATGAGCAGCCTGACCCCACGCCGACGCAATTTGATGGTGTTGCTGATCACCATTCCGTTCTGGACCAACCTGCTGATCCGCAACTACGCCTGGCTGATCATCCTCCGCGAACAGGGCTGGGTCGCGCAGAGCCTGAATGCGCTGTTGCCGCAGGCCGGTGGCATCACCCTGCTCTACAACGACTTCGCGGTCAGTGTCGGGCTGGTCTACAGCTTTCTGCCGTTCATGATTCTGCCGATTTACTCGACCCTGGAAAAACTCGACTGGCGTCTGGTGGAAGCCGCCTACGACCTCGGCGCCAATCGCTGGCACGCGCTGAAGCGGATCATTTTGCCGCTGTCGATGCCCGGCGTGATTGCCGGCGCGCTGCTGGTATTTGTGCCGAGCCTCGGTGCGTTCATCACCCCGGCGATTCTCGGCGGCGGCAAGACGCTGATGATCGGCAACCTGATCCAGCAGCAATTCGGCACCGCGCGCAACTGGCCGCTGGGCAGCTCGCTGTCGTTCCTGTTGCTCGGGATTCTGCTGGTGTCGCTGGTGTTCTACGCACTGTATAGCCGCCGCGCTAGCAAGACACTTCGTCGAGGAGCCACCGCATGATCGCTCTGCATCTGAAAAAACTGCCGCTGACGCGTGAAGTCAGCCTGTTGATCCTCGCCTACCTGTACGTGCCGATCTTTGTGCTGATCGCCTACAGCTTCAACGCCAATCGCTCGGCGACGGTATGGACCGAGTTCTCGTTTGCCTGGTACGGGAGGATTCTCGCCAACCCGTCGATCCAGACCGCCGCGCTGAATTCGATCATCGTCGCCAGCATCGCCACGGTCTGTGCCACGGCGATTGCGCTGCTCGCGGCACTGGCGACTTACCGGCCGTTTTATGGGCAGAAAATGGTCGAGGGCGGGATCAACCTGCCGCTGATCCTGCCGGAAATCGTCACGGCGGTGGCGACCTTGCTGCTGTTCATGGCGCTGGGAATCAAGCTCGGTTTGCTGACGGTGATCGTCGCGCACATCGGCTTCTGCATTCCCTTCGCTTACCTGCCGATCCGCGCGCGTCTGAATGATCTGGACAAAAGTCTGCTGGAAGCGGCGAACGACCTGTACGCCAATCCGTGGCAGGTGTTTCGCCGGGTGACGCTGCCGCTGCTGTGGCCGGCGGTGTTGTCCGGTTCGGTGCTGGCGTTTGTGGTCAGCCTTGACGATTTCATCATGACGTTCTTCGTCGCCGGCCCCGGCTCGACGACGTTGCCGGTGTACATCTTCTCGGCGATCAAGGCTGGCGTGACCCCGGAGATCAACGCGATCTCGACCCTGATGCTGGTGATTTCCATCGTGCTGGTGGTGCTGGCCTTCTGGCTGGGACAGCGCGGCAAAAACCAATAAAAAATCTGGAGCTCTTTTATGAAAGTGAAAACCCTGCGTTTGGCTATTTCTGGTCTGGCCCTGAGTTGCTTCAGCGCATTTAGCGTCCAGGCTGCCGAACCCAAAGAACTGTTTTTCTACAACTGGACCGACTATTACCCGGTGGATTTGCTGGCCAAGTTTGAAAAGGAAACCGGGATCAAAGTCACCATGGACGGCTACGACAGCAACGAAACCCTGCTCGCCAAGTTGCAGGCCGGCGGCGCTGCGTATGACGTGATCGTGCCGTCGCAATCGATCATGCAAACCTTGATCAAGCAGGATTTGCTGCTGGAAATCGATGCGCCATCACTGGCGAATTTCCAGTACGTGAAACCGGCGTTCCGCGACCCGAGTTTCGACCCTGGCCGCAAGTTTTCGGCGCCGTATCTGTGGGGCACTACCGGGTTTTCCTATGACAGTGCGCGGGTCCCGGGCGGCAAGCTCGATGATTCGTGGAAGGAGTTTTTCGAGCCGCGCAAAGAGCTCGAAGGGCAACTCGCCGCGCTGGACACGTCCAGCAGTGTGATCAACGCCGCCAGCCATTATTTGAACGTCGACGAATGCACGGAAAACCCGCAGGACGCCAAGCGCATTCTGGAGCTGCTGCAAAAGCAGAAACCGCATCTGAAGATGTACAGCTCGGACAACACCGTGGACCGCATGGCGTCCGGCGAGGTGATCATGATGCAGAACTGGAACGGTTCGACCGCCCGCGCGACGTTGCAGAAGAGCAGCATCAAGTACGTGTATCCGCGTGAAGGCGTGGCGATGTTCCAGGACAATTTCGCCGTACCGAAAAGCGCGCCGCACCCTGGCAACGCGAAGATTTTCATCGACTGGATGATGAAGCCGGAAAACGCCGCCGCGGTGTCGAACGCGATTGCCTACGCCAACGGGATTCAGAGCGACCAGTTGCTCGATGCCAAATGGAAAGTCATGGACGCGATCAACATGCCCGACGAATTCGCCTCGCGCCTGCGCCCGGAAAAAGAATGCAGCAACAAGGCGCGCGAGCTGCAAGACCGGATCTGGTCGAAGCTCAAGGGTTGATCGGCTGGCTTTGAACCGAGGTGCGGCCATCGCGAGCAGGCTCACTCCTACAGGGTATTGGGTTGATCACACAGCCCATGATCAACACAAAACCCCTGTAGGAGCGAGGCTTGCCCGCGAAGAGGCCCGAACAGACACCGCATAACGGCCATCGCGAGCAAGCTCGCTCCCACAGGGTATTGGGTTGTTCACACAGCCCATGATCAACACAAACCCCCTGTAGGAGCGAGGCTTGCCCGCGAAGAGGCCCGCCCAAACACCAAATATTCAGAGGTAAAAAATGACCTGGCTCCGCAACGTCTGCCCCTACGGCGCCCCTGCCGAGGATCTGCTGATCGAAAACGGTCTGTTCAAGGATCGTCGCCCGGCGTCCGCTGCACCGCTGGCCGCCACTGATATCGACGGCCAACACCAACTCCTGACCCCGGCGCTGGTGGAAAGCCATGTCCACCTCGATAAAACCCTCTGGGGCCAACCCTGGCGGCCGAACAGCGCGGGGCCGACGCTCAAGGATTACATCGCCAACGAGCGCAACGTCCTGCGCGAAGTCGAAACGCCCATCGCCCAACGCGCCGGCGCGCTTCTGGAAAACTGCATCGCCCGTGGCTCGCTGACCCTGCGTTGCCACGTCGACATCGACCCGGAATTCGGCCTGCGCCACGTCGAAGCCCTGCAACAACTGCGCGAGCGCTATCGCGACCTCATCGACCTGCAACTGGTGGTGTTCCCGCAAACCGGGCTGATCAGCCGCCCCGGCACCGCCGAACTGATGCGCGAGGCCATGGCGCTCGGCGTCGAAAACGTCGGCGGCCTCGACCCTTGCGGCATCGACAATGACCCCATCGCCCAGCTCGATTTTGTCTTCAAGCTCGCCAGCGAATTCGAGCGCGGGGTCGACATTCACCTGCACGACAAAGGTGAGTTGGGCCTGTGGCAAATCAAATTGATCGCCGACTACACCGAACGTTTCGGGCTTCAGGGCCGGGTGATGATCAGTCACGCCTATTGCCTCGGCATGTTGCCGTGGAGCCAGGTGCAACCGGTGGCCGAACGCCTCGCAGCGCTGCGCATTTCACTGATGAGTTCAGCGCCAGCCGATTGCGCGGTGCCGCCTTACCTCGCTTTGCGCGCGGTCGGGGTCAATGTGTGCCTGGGGTCGGACGGCATCCGCGATGCCTGGTCGCCGATGGGCAACGGCGACATGCTCGAACGCGCGATGCTTTTGGCGTTCCGGTTTGACCTAAACAAGGACGAAGAACTGGCGGCAGCCTTCGACGCCGCCACCGTGAACGGTGCGCGGGCATTGGGCTGCGAGGCTTATGGCGTGGACATCGGCTGCCCGGCAGACTTTCTGCTGATGCCCGTGCAGACCCTGGGCGAAGCGGTTGTTTCACGTCCGCTGCGCGAGGTCTATCGCGGCGGCCGGCTGATCGCCACGGCCGGCCGTTTGCTGGACAGTCGCCTGTGAAACGCATTGGCTTGAAAGCCGCTTGCGTGGTCGGGTTCGACGGTACTCAGCATGTGCTGTGGCGCGACGGCGAAGTGGTGTTTCGCGGTTCGCGCATCGAGTTTGTCGGGCGCAATTACCCCGGCCCGGTGGATCAATGGATCGACTACGGCAACGCGTTGATCGGCCCCGGTTTCATCGACCTCGACGCCCTCGGCGATCTCGATTCGACGGTGCTGACCCTCGACAACGGTGACGAGCGCGGCATGGGCCGCATGTGGTCTGAAGACTATCTGGCGGCCGGTCCGCGCGAGAGCTACACCGCCGACGAAGAGCGCTTCAAGTACCGTTACGCCTTCACGCAACTGATCCGCAACGGCATCACCACGGCGATGCCGATCACCTCGATGTACTACCGCGAATGGGCAGAAACCTGTGACGAGTTCGCGGCGGTGGCCGCTGTGGCTGGCGAGTTGGGCCTGCGCACTTACCTCGGGCCTTGCTACATGAGCGGCATGAGTTATTGGCGCGCCGACGGCACTCTCGGTCATCACTGGGACGAAGCTCGCGGCCTCGCCGGATTGCAAGCAGCGGCGCGGTTTTTTCAGGATTTCGACGGTGCCCACGACGGCTTGATTCGTGGCGCCCTGCTCCCGGATCGCATCCAGACCTGTACCCCGGCGCTGCTGCAACGCACCGCCGCGCTGAGCCGCGAACTGAATGCACCGATGCGTTTGCACTGCTGCCAGGGCTTGGGCGAAGTGGCGATGGTCAAGCAATTGCGCGGCGTTTCACCGCTGGCCTGGCTCGAGCAACTGGACTTGCTGACCCCGCGCAGCCTGCTGCCCCACGGCATTTACACCGACGGCGACGCAGATCTTCAGCGCGTGGTGAACGGCGGCGCGAGCCTGGTGCATTGCCCGCTGGTGTTCGCCCGTGACGGCGAGGCGTTGAACTCTTTCGGCCGTTATCGCGCCAAGGGCATCAACTTTGCGTTGGGCACCGATACCTGGCCGGCGGATTTGCTGGAGAACATGCGCCACGGCTTGAACATCGCCCGGTTGATGGAGGGCGGCAACGCCCTGACCAGCACGCTGGACCTGTACAACGCCGCCACGCTCGGCGGCGCCAAGGCTTTGCGCCGCGACGACCTCGGACGCCTGGCGCCGGGGGCCAAGGCTGATATCACCGTCTTCAGCCTGCGCGGCCAGCACCTCGGGCCGCTGTTCGATCCACTGAAAAACCTCGTGCTCGCCGGGCGTGGTGACGACTGCATCGCCAGTTATATCGACGGTCGCTGCGTGATGCAGGACGGTCAGGTGCAGGGCGTCGATTACCCGGCGTTACAGCGTCAGGCGCAACGCCAATTCGAAAAACTGATGCGCAGCCACAGTGCTCGGGCGTTTGGCCAACCGGACTGGAAAACCCTGTTCAAACCGGCGATCCCGTTCGCCGATGACTACAGCGCAGACGCGCCGCTGAGCGCGATTGATCCCCTTCTTTAAAGCGTTTTCGCCCTAGAGCGTTTTTTTCATAGCGCGTTTTTTCATAGAGAGCTGCCATGCAAAGTTTCGATTTCAGCCAACTGAGCCCACGCGACAAATACAAGATCCTGATCGGCAGCGTCGTGCCTCGGCCGATTGCGTTGGTCACCACCATTGATGGCGAAGGCCGGATCAACGCGGCGCCGTTCAGTTTCTTCAATGCGTTGTCGGCCGACCCGCCGATCCTCGCGCTCGGCGTGGAAAACTACGGCGACCAGAGCCCCAAGGACACCACGCGCAACATCCAGCTCAATCAGGAATTCACCGTGAATATCGTCAGCGATGCGCTGGTGGAAGCCATGAACGTCTGCGCCGTGCCGTTCGCGCCGGGTTTCGACGAACTGACTGCCGCCGGCCTCACCGCAATCCCCGGCACCACGGTCAAATGCCCACGCATCGGCGAAGCCCCGGTGGCGCTGGAGTGTCGACGAATGATGGCGCTGTCGATTGGCCAATCGCGGGAGATCATTTTTGGCGAGGTCTTGATGGCGCATGTGCGCGACGAATTGATCGACCCGAAAACCCTGTACATCGACCAATTGGGCCTGGACGCGATCGGGCGCATGGGTGGCCACGGTTATGCACGAACCCGCGATTATTTCGACTTGCCAACCCGCTCGTTGCAGGCGTGGACCGAGACGCCGGGGGGCGGTGAACGGTTTTGGCCATTGTCCAAATAATGGCCTCACCGTTGATCGTTCCCATGCTCCGCGTGGGAACGATCGGCACTCAATGAAAATCCCGGCTGCGCACGTGGATGCCGTCCAGCAGCGGGCTCAAATCGCTCATGCGTCCGGCGATCAGGTGCCGCACCTCGCCTTCCCTTTCCCAGCGCCCATCGACCTTGAGCAATTGCGCGCCGACCAGCACTTGGCGCTGGCGTTCGGCCAAGTCGCGCCAGACCACCACGTTGACGTTGCCGAATTCGTCTTCAAGGGTCACGAAAGTCACGCCGCTGGCAGTGCCCGGTCGTTGGCGCCCGGTCACCAGCCCGGCGACGCTGACCGGGCGCCCGTGCTCGACGTCGAGTAATTCCCGGGAGCTGCGACAACGTCGGGCCTTGAGTTCGGCGCGCAGCAACGCCAACGGGTGCGGGCCGAGCGTGGTGCCGACCGTCGCGTAATCGGCGTGCAAATCCTCGCCCACGGTCGGTTTGGGCAACGACACCTCCACCTCTTCCTGACTCGGTAAACC
>NZ_MKGS01000201.1:0-24616 GCF_002836905.1 Pseudomonas sp. 43NM1
ATCAGGGACGCTCGATGACGTGGGATCTGCGCAATCAGTTGCAGTCGGTCAGCCCGGTGGAGCGCGACTCTGGACGCAATGACGTTGAGTCCTACCTCTACGATGGCGGTGGCCAACGGGTACGAAAAACTCGCTCGTTGCAGACCAATGCCCGGACCATGATGGCAGGCGTCCGGTATTTGCCGGGTTTGGATATCCGTAGTCATTCCGGGACCGGGGAAGTGCTGCAAGTGATTACCGCCACTGGCGGCCTCAACAGCGTTCGCGTGCTGCATTGGGAAACCACTCCGCCCACTGGAGTGGCTAATGATCAGTACCGCTACAGCCTCGTCGATCACTTGAATTCCTGCACGCTGGAGTTGGCCGATGATGCGCGGATCATCAGCCGCGAAGGGTACTACGCGTTTGGCGAGACAGCCTGGTTTGCCGGGCAGAACGAGGCCGAAGTCAGTTACAAAACGGTCCGCTACAGCGGCAAGGAACGTGATGCGACGGGGCTCTACTACTATGGATTCCGTTATTACATCGGATGGTTGCAGCGCTGGGTAAATCCCGATCCCGCGCTTGATATTGATGGCCTGAACTTGTATCGCATGGTCAGAAACAATCCCGTGGGGCTGATTGACAGAGATGGTCTGGCGCCCGATCCGAAGGATAAACAACCAAATCGTATTTCAGCCCTGACGGCGCTCTTCAATTCGACCAGTGTCGCCGGGCCACCGTCACCACGCCCTTCGTCAACTTCGGGAGCGGCGACCCCGCGCGCCACCGCGCCGCAGTTACCCGCCAGGCCCGCCAGGCCCGCGGAGGCCCCGCTCATCACGCCTGCCACAAAAGCTGCGGCGCCAGGTCGTCCACCGCCGATCAAATTACCGACGGCGGATCTTTCGGCGCGAGTGCTTCCTGCGTATGCGAGCGGCTACGTGGAGGTCGGCACGCATTCACTGATGGTCTCAAAAACAGGCAGCATCGTGGTTTTCAGGGGGGATGATCGCCCCGATCATGTCATTCGCAAAGCGGGCGGGTTCTATCCTCGCGATAACAGAGGCAGTGCAATTCAGCAGGATTTCAGACGAGCAGTACAGACCGATGGTCTCAACGCCCACGCTCAGGAACACGTGAGAGCACTTAATCCCGGATACGTTTCTACGGGCCTGGATGAAGATTCTGGAGGATATGGCGATACCAGGGGTTTTCTTTATCGGATGGAAATCCCGGACTTGCAAGAAAGGGGCGTGAATGACCAGACACTTGGATTGTCGTCGCCCTACAGCTTCACTCCGAAAAACCAACTGGATACACGATTTTTTATGAATGCGAGCACGCTTGAGCAGGCAACGCTTGCCTCGATGATTCCACCCAGGACCCACGAGATGACCTTCATTACGCCGATTCCAAACGCCTACATCGTGGCTTATCGAGCGGCGAAGAGCAGTCAGTGGATGCCGTTTCATTAAAGTAGTTGCCCTGCCAAAAAAAAGCCCCCGACCAACCCGCTGCGGATGGGGAACGCAACGGGCTGGACAGGGGCTTCTCGTTTACCGAGGCACTTCTCGTTTACCGAGGCGCTTCTCGTTTACCGAGGCGCTTCTCGTTTACTGAGGCTTATTGCGCGATGGTTTTCACCGACACGCCGCGCTCGATCGGGGTGGAGCGACCGTAGATATCTTCAAAGCGCTCGATATCGTCTTCGCCCAGGTAGCTGCCCGATTGCACTTCGATGATTTCGAGTGGAATCTTGCCCGGGTTGCGCAAACGGTGGACCGACGCGATCGGGATGTAGGTCGACTGGTTTTCGCAGAGCAGGAAGACGTTTTCGTCGCACGTCACTTCCGCCGTGCCGCTGACCACAATCCAGTGTTCGGCGCGGTGGTGGTGCATTTGCAGCGACAGGCAGGCGCCCGGCTTGACCGAGATGTGCTTGACCTGGAAACGCCCGCCCATGTCCACCGAGTCGTAGGAACCCCACGGACGATAGACTTCGCAGTGGTTCTGGGTTTCGCTGCGGCCCTGTTCGTTGAGGGTGTTGACCATCTGCTTGACGCCTTGGACCGAGTCCTTGTGGGCGATCATCATGGCGTCTTTGGTTTCGACCACCACGATGTTTTCCAGACCGATCACCGACACCAGTTTGCCGTTGCCGTGGATCATGCAGTTCTTGCTGTCCTGGATGACCACGTCACCCTTGGACACGTTGCCATTGGCGTCTTTTTCGTTGACTTCCCACAGCGACGCCCAGCAGCCGACATCGCTCCAGCCAGCGGTCAACGGCACGACGCAGGCGCGTTGGGTTTTTTCCATCACGGCGTAGTCGATGGAGTTGTCCGGGCAGCAGGCGAAAGTGGCTTCGTCGAATGTGATGGTGTCGGCATCCTGCTCGCTGCGCTCAAGGGTCAGCAGGCAAGTGTCGTAGATGTCCGGATCGTGTTTTTTCAGCTCTTCGAGGAAGCGGCTGGCGCGGAACAGGAACATGCCGCTGTTCCAGAAATAACCGCCGGACTGCACGTATTCAGTGGCGCGTTTGACGTCTGGTTTTTCGACAAAATGCGAAACGCGGCTGACGCCTTCGGGCAGCAGCGAGTCATTGGTCGACTTGATGTAGCCATAACCGGTTTCCGGTTTGGTCGCCGGGACGCCGAACAGGACCATTTCGCCGTTCTCGGCGGCAACGGTGGCCAGGGCCAGCGCGCGTTGCAGGGCTTTCTGGTCTTCCAGCACGTGGTCGGCCGGGAGCACCAGCATCAACTCGTCGCGACCTTCATTGACCAGCATCATCGCGGTCAGGGCCACGGCCGGCGCAGTGTTGCGGCCGAACGGTTCCATGAGGATGCGCTGCACTTCGAGCTTACGGTTGTTCAACTGCTCGTTGACGATGAAGCGGTGGTCCTTGTTGCAGACCACGATCGGGGTGTCCATGCCTTCGAAGACCAGGCGTTCCAGGGTTTGCTGGAACAGCGTGTGCTCGCCGGTCAGGGCCAGGAACTGTTTAGGGAACTGTTTGCGCGAAAGCGGCCAAAGACGTGAGCCGCTACCACCTGACAAGATCACCGGAATCATGTTGTTACTCCTTTAAAATCGATTGGTTAGAGCTACTGCGTTCTGTCGTTTCACTCTTGTTCTTATGCCGAAGTCAGACCGGATTCTGTAGCTGCTGCCGAGCCTGCGAGGCTGCGATCGGCGGCGGAGCCGTCGTCAATCCGGACAACGCGGTCTCTCTGAAAGACCGCATTCACCGGTTTTGCGACGGCTTCGCCGCCGGACGCAGGCTTCGCCAGCTGCTACAAAGGGATCACCGTTCTGACGAATTCATTAGCGTGTCGAAACCGGGCGTTTTACCCAGACTGGCGACAGGCTCGAGCCTTTACCGGTGACGTACAGCACGGCCGCTTCGCCGCGTTCCAGGGCAACCGGCTTGACGTCGCCGACCTTGGTCGCGCCGTCGTACAGGGCCAGGCTGACTTTCACCGGGTTGATTTCGCGTTCGCCGCGGCCCTTGGCCGCAACCGATGGCACCACTTCGGTCTTGCCGTCAGCGGTCTTCAGGGTCAGCGCCTTGTCGCTCAGGTTCTGCACGCGGACCAGGGATTTCTGCTTGTTCTTGAACGGCGGTTCTTCGATCAGTTGCGGAGCGCCGCTGGCGTTGTTGACTAGGGTGTAATAGTGGTCACCGGCGAGTTTCACCGGCAGGGTCTGGCTGCCGACCTTGGCGCTGTAGTCGCCGCCCGGCATGAAGCTGAAATCGCTGCTGCCCAGTGGCGCAACATCGCTCAGGTTGGTGGTGCCGACGGTGGCGCTGACTTCAGCGTTACCGGCGTTGTAGACCCGCACGAAGGACGAGCCTTTTGGTGCGGTCGGGCCATACAGTGCGGCGTCACCGGCGAAGGCCGACATCGACAGCACGCTCATGCCGGCAACAAGAGCAAAAGTCTTCGCGAGACGGCGAGGAGTAGTAGTGAAAGTCATGGTGTACCTCTCTTTCAGTTTTGCGCCCGGTCGGGCGTCTCGGATTTAGTGTTTGCGGCTACGTTTTGTTGGCGAGCGCCGGCTTCTTTGAGCTCTGCGACCCACTGCGGGTCGGCGTCGCCGATTTCGTTGTTCACAGGCAGATAACGTTCAGGAAACTCCCAGATCAGCACCTGTGGCGGGCTGTTCTTGAAAGCATCGCTTTTCAGGTAGCTGAGCATCGGCAGGATCGGGCCGTGGCCGTCTTCGGCGTAATTGACCACGTCGCTTTTCAGCGCTTGCTTCAGCGCACCGACAAAATTCCAGTTCGGGTTGGCGCTGTAGCTGGTGCCGATCAGGGCCACCGGTACTTCGGTGTTGGCGAACAGCGCGTCATCGGCGGCAGGCTGATCGTCAGCCGCCACGGTGTTGCGCTTCTGCAGCGGCTCGGTGGCCGGCATCAGGTTTTCGAACAGCGGGTCCAGCGGCAGGAACAGTCGCAGGTCGCCTTTGTGGGTGACTTTTTCCGCAGGAGCAGTGACGAATTTTTGCGGTTCGCCGCTCAGCGGAGTTTTCTCGGCAATCGTCTTGGCCAGGGTTTCGGCGGCGATTTGCGCGCCTTCCGGCGTCCAGTGAGTGTCGGTGCGCAAGAACATCTGCTGACCGTTGAGCTTGCCCTGATTGAACGGGCCGAGCAGGTCGGGAGCGAGGATCTTGTCGGCCGCTACACGAGCGTGGAAGTCCTGATACAGGTTGGCGTGAATGCTCGAAGGCTTGACGTCACCGAGGTGCTCCGGGTACAGGCGCGCCTTGGCCGGAACAATCGCCATCACCAATTTCACGCCTTTTTCTTTCAGCGTCTGGCGTACGCCTTCGACCAGCGCGTAGTTGCCTTGCAGGTTCAGCTCTTCGTTGACGATCGGGTTGAATTCCTCATCGCTGTACAGCCACTGGTCGCGACCGAGCACGACGCCCGGACGACCTTCGTTGAACAGTTTGAAATCCAGCGCGGCCCAGAGGTTGGTGCCCAGGCGCTTGATCGGGAATTCTTCGTCGTAGTGCGTCTCTACGGCTTTGGTCCAGCGCCCGTTGAGCACGGTGGTTTCGGCACTCGTGGTGAAACCGAAGAAGCTGCGCGTGGACCACACGCCCAGGACCAACAGCGTCACCAGGAACAGGCCGATGTAGAGGATGCGTAATGAGCGGGTCATGGTCAGATCCCTCAGAACTGGAAGTAAAGGAACGGCGAGAAGCTTTGCGCCGAGAGTTTGAAAATCGAGGCAATGAACAACGCCAATACCAACGTGCGCATCACGTAGCGGGACCAGTCAGCGGTCCAGTAGGCCGGTTGCACAGTCGCTTCAGTACCGACGGTGTAGCCCGGTTCGTGAATCGCGCCAGGGTTGTCGCCCGGTACCGCTTTGATCATTCCCGGGGTCGCGGATGCCGGGCCATCGGCCTCGACGTTGACCGCAGGCTTGGTCTTTTCTGGCGGCAGGTTGGCGTAGAAGTCACGAATGCCGAAGAACGCCAGGGTCATGTAAGCGACGACCAGAGTGGCCACTTGCAGGCCGGTCAGGCTGGCCTGGTTGAGTTCCGACAACGACCATTCGCCGAAGCTGAACATGGCGTGGTACATGCGACCGGCGACGTGGAGGTTTTCCGAGCGGAAGATCACCCAGCCCATTACCACCAGCAGGAACGTCAGCGCCCAGCGGATCGGGTTGATGCTGCGGGGCGAAGTGTTCAGGCCCAGGGCCTTTTCGATCGCCAGCCACATGCCGTGCCATGCACCCCAGACGATGTAGGTGATGTTCGCGCCGTGCCACAGACCACCGAGCAGCATGGTCAGGAACAGGTTGCGATAGGTCATTAACGTGCCTTTGCGGTTACCGCCCAGCGTGATGTACAGGTAGTCACGCAGCCAGGTCGACAGGCTGATGTGCCAGCGACGCCAGAACTCGGTGATCGACTGGCTGATGTACGGCTGTTTGAAGTTTTCCATGAAGCGGAAACCCATCATCAAGCCCAGGCCGATGGCCATGTCGCTGTAGCCGGAGAAGTCGAAATACAGTTGCGCGGTGTAGGCCAGGGCGCCCAGCCAGGCATCGCCGGTGGTCGGGTTCTGCAAGGCAAAACAATGGTCGGCGACCACCGCGAGGGTGTCGGCAATGAACACCTTCTTGATGAAACCCTGCATGAACCGCGTGGCACCTTCGGAGAACTTGTCGAGGGTGTGGGTGCGGTTGTTGAACTGGTCGGCGAGGTCGCGGAAACGCAACACCGGGCCGGCGATCAAGTGCGGGAAGATCGCGACGAATGCAGCGAAGTCGATCAAGTTGCGCGTTGCCGGGGTGTCGCCACGGTAGACGTCGATGATGTAGCTGATGGACTCGAAGATGTAGAACGAGATACCGATCGGCAACAGCACGTGGGTCAGGATGAACGGCGACAGACCGACCGAGGTCATCATCGCGTTGATGCTGTCGACGCCGAAGTTGGCGTACTTGAAGTAGCCGAGAATGCACAGGTCGACGGCCACGCCCAGGAGCAACCAGCGTTGGGCCGGTTTGGTCCGAACGCCGGCGGCGCCTACCTTCAGGCCAATCCAGTAGTTCCACAGCGTGACGGCCGCGAACAGCGCAAGGAAGTCCACGCGCCACCAGGCATAAAACACATAACTGGCGATCAGCAGCAGCAGGTTGCGATAGCGAATCCCGCTCAAGTAGTACATGCCGAGAAAGATCGGCAAGAACAAAAACAGGAACACATTGGACGAAAATACCATCCCGATCTCTCCATGTTTAACCAACAGTCAAGGGCCAACGGCCCCCCCAAACCCCCCATGGAAAACTGGCGGGCTACCACACAAAAACTTGCGTCTTGCACAAACCCTGTGGGAGCCGAGCTTGCTCGCGATGAACGATGACTCGGTTCATCTGTTGCACCGCGTTACGGCCATCGCGGGCAAGCCTTGCTCCTACAGGTTTTGCATTCGGCTCTAGGAGCCTTTTTTCTAGGAGCCTTTCTTGCCTTTTTCGTTGGCCGGGTCGTAGACCTTGGTCAAGTCGCCGCCGAGGCGGAAGGTCTTGAACGGCTGCATGTCGTGCTTCATTTCAAGCACGTCCGGCGGGCAGGTGTAGAGCGAGCAGAACGGTTCGAGCCAGGCAAATTTCGAGTCGACCTTGAGGTCGGTCATGTCCTGTTCCTTGCCATTCTTCTTCTCGAATTCATCCGGATCTTTCACCCCGGACAGCACGCGATCACCCAGGCGTTTCAGCGCGCCGTTGTTTTCCTGACGCAGATCGACACCGTTGACCAAGGCAAAACTGGCGATCATCGACAGTGGCGGCAGGGCGTAGTTGTGATAGGCGAGGGCGCGTTGCTGACGCTTCAATTCGTTCGGCAGGAAGCCTTGCGCATCAACTTGATTGGCGCCGACTTTGTATTCCTTCACCGACCAGTCGAACAGGTCGCGGCGGTTGGTGGCGATGGACGTTGCCATCACCGACCAGGCGGACCAGTACGAGTGATTGTTGGTTTTTTCCAGCGGCAAATTGTCCCAATCGCTGACCACTTGATCAGCCATTTTGCTGAACCAGGCTTCGATCAGCTGCGACTCTTGCGGGTGATTGGCCAACGGGTGCGAGTCGGAGAACTTCAGGCGGATGTACGCCGACGCCATGCTGCCCAATGCCCATTTGCGCATCGACTTGCCGGTGTGGTTGAAGTCCTTGGACATCAAGGCATCTGCCTTGGCCCAGGCCGTCAGCCAGTTGAGCGTGCATTCGAGTTGTTCCGGACGACCGTCGCGCATGTACTGCATCACGCGCTTGCTGGTGCCGCGCTCAATCTTGGTGATGTCGGCAGTGGTGTCGCGGAAAGCTTTTTCCGACTGCTTGTTCAGGGTCGAACGGGCCTTGTCGGAGCCTTCGTACTTGCTGCGAAATTGCAGCGAGCCGGTGTACGGCGTCGGCATCGCGTCACAGCCTTCGCTGTTGTCGCCGGTTTTGACTTTTTCGATCGGTGCGAAATAACCCTGTGGCGGACGCAGTGGCGCGGCGGCCTGCGTGGCGCCGGCGAACATCGC
This sequence comes from Pseudomonas sp. 43NM1, assembly GCF_002836905.1. NCBI lineage: Bacteria > Pseudomonadati > Pseudomonadota > Gammaproteobacteria > Pseudomonadales > Pseudomonadaceae > Pseudomonas > Pseudomonas sp. 43NM1. The sequence continues at coordinate 8,033 of NZ_MKGS01000201.1, forward strand.
CAGCGTCAGCAACGAAGGGGCGAGTAACTTTTTCAAAGTGCGGGTGTGCAATGTCATAGAGGTAACCTCATTGCCCGGCTTGAGCGGTACGTTGCCCAGCGCCCGGGAATACGTTGCGTTTGCAGATTTTCGCTTCGACTTTTTGTGGCGCGGCACCGGCTTCAGGGCCCTGGACTTCGACGGCCAGCAGATTCTGCGAGGCCCAGTCTTCGTCCGTGCGCAACTCAAAGGCAAAACGCCCGTCAGTGTCGGAGGTTTCCGGTTTTTCGATTTTGATGTCCTCGTGGCGACCGTTCATGTACCAGAGGGTGGCTTGCAGGACTTTCACCGACGCATCGGCAAACTGGATGTCGACCTGGTGGCTGCCGTTTTGCAGGTTCAGGTTGTTGCTGTTGACCATCAATTCGTTTTTGCCCGGCTTCAAGGTTTTGCTGCCGGTCATTTGTGCTTCTTTGCCTTCGCAGCCGTTGTCGAGCAACGCCATCATTTGGCGATAGATGGTTTCCTGGTCGAGGCGATAGAGCGGCGAGAATTCCCAGATGAGGATTTTCGGCGGCTTCTTCTGGAACTCTTCGCTGCCCAGGTACTGCAGCATCGAACCTTCCAGGCCACCGCCAGGGAATGCCACGTTGAGGATGTCGGCACCGATTGCCTCTTCGAGGAAACCGGCGAAGTTGTAGTTCTTGCCACTGTGGCTGGTGCCGACCAGGGTGATCTCGGGATTACCGGAGTCACCGAACAAGTCGCCATCGGCCGCTTCGCCCTTGGGCTCAGTGGTGAACTGGTCCATGTACTGGACCGCGTAGCTCGTGCCACAGAGTTGACCGGCCATGTTGTGTAATGTTCCGGTCTTGCCCATGCGACCCGACTTGTGGCTCTCGAATTCGCGTTTCGGAATGTCGGCAAAGGCCGGCATTTGCTTGATCTGCTCACCGACGATTTTCGCCGTGCGCTGGGCGCCGTATGGCGTCCAGTGTTGGTCGCCGCGGAAGTAGAAATCGTGCGCCGGCAAGGTGTCTGGCAGCGACTCGTTGGTCAGCGGCGACAGGTCCGGCACGGTGTAGCCCATGGCGGCGAAACGGCCGAGCATGGTCTTGTAATTCTTCAAGGCCTTGTCGAAATCGAACTTGGCTTTGTCTTCAGGATTGAGCTTGTTGCGGTTCACCAGACCACGCGTCGGTTGATAAACCACCACCAACTCCACGCCTTTGCTCTTGAACGCATCGTGCAGTTCTTTCATGCGCTTGTAGCCGGCAGGGGAGGTGTCGAACTCGGTGCGCAAGTCTTCTTGCGTACGGAACAACCAGTCACCCTGAGCCTGTACCAGCGTGGTGAAGTTCTGCTGATAACGCGTGGTGTAGTTTTTCGCGTCGTGGGCTTCCGGGCACAGGTTGCAGCACGGGTCGGCGGTGAAGTTCGGTGCTTTGACCGCCTCGCCATCGTCGGCACGGGCGCCGCCGCTGGCCGCGAGAATCCCGGCGGTCAGGGCCGACAGGCTGAGTAATTTGATCAAGTGTGGGTGCATAAAATTATCCTCAGTCCTGCAATTCGGTCTGGCGTTCGACAGGGTCGATCAGCACGGCTTTCTGCTGGCGCACCAGCAGGTCGAGAATTTCATCCTGGCGCTCGCCAAGAATCCCGTTGAAGCTGATGCCGCTGGATTTGGTCGGCGCGAGCATGGACACGCGATACAACTCGACGCTCAGCGGCGAGTCGATGGACAGCGGTCCGCTGCCATTGCCGGCCAGTTCGCCGCCGACCACGATCAGCGACACCTGGGCGTCGAACGGATCGAGCTTGATGTCGCGGTCGGTGTCGCTCAGGTCCTTGATGTGCCCGTAGACGCCGGTCAAGCCGTTGGCCATGGCGAGGTTTTCGTAGAGGCGAATGTTCACGCTGTTACGAATGCGGATGCCGTGGCGCTTGTTGCTGATCACCTTGTTGCCCCACAACAGGTTGTCGCCACTCTCGTAGAGGGTGATGCCGTCGGTGTGGTTCTTGTAGATCTCGTTGTAGGCAATGATGTTGTTGACGCTGTTACGGTCGATCACCAGGCCCGACAATTTGTTGTCGTAGCTGCGGTTGTTGAAGATGAAGCTGTCGTTGACCTCACGGGAAATGATGATCCCGTGCTTCTTCTTGGTCCCGTGAACGGTGTTGTCAGCGATGATCAGCCCGTGCGAACGGTCGTGCGGGTCAATGCCGTAGACGATGTTGTCTTTGTAGGTGTTGCCCTTGACCACGAAATCGCGGGTTTCGTAGCAGTAGAAGCCGTACCACATGTCCGAGAACTCGGAGCCGACGATCCAGCCAGTCGGTTCAGGACGCTTGAGCACCTTGGCCATGTTCGGCGTGTACTGCGAAATGCTCACGCCGTAGGACTTACTGTTGGCGTAGCCGAAACTGGCGATCTTGCTGTTGGCGATGTAGGTTTCGGTACCGCCCCACGACAGCAGGAACGGACGGAATTCCTTCGGCGACTTGAACGCCGCCGGGCCGTTGTTCTTCTCGCTCCACCCAGTGATTTTGGTGTCACGCACGAACAGCTGGCCGTCGTTGACCAGGAACGAACCGGCTTCTTGCGACAAGCGCAGTTCCTGGGTTTTCTGGTCGATTTCGAGGATGCCTTTGCGCCCTACGACAATCGGCAACTTCGCCAGGAAGACGCCCGGCGAGGTTTCGCTGAAGTACTGCTTGGGCAGCTTCTTCGCCAGGTCTTGCAGGTTCATGTAACCGTCGTCGACGAAGATCGCCTGCGGGATGCCGTGCTGACGCACCACCCACTCGGCCATCTTGTTGTCGCCGCCGATAAAGTCCTTCAACGCGTCTTCCTGCATCATCCGGCGCACGCTGATTTTGCCCGGCTGGGTGCGCACGACTTTCGCGGCAATCGCTTCGGCGGTGTAGCCGGAAGTGTCCGGCAGTTTTGGCTTTTCCAGGTCCAGCGGCGCGGTCGGGGCGCTGCTGACGGTGTAGGTCTTGGCTTGCTGAAGTCCCTTGGCCACGGTGCTCGGTTGGCCTTTTGCAGCAGTCGCAACCGGCTCGGCGTTGGCGAAGGCGACCGAACTGGCCAGCAGCATCGCGCCGGCCAGCAACGTGATCGAGCCTCTCTTCGGATGGGTCATGTCGGGCACTCCTTTCGCGGCTCGCATCAGAAGCGCCAGATCACGTCGACAAACGCGCGGTGCATGTACGAATCGACTTCTTTGCCGTAGGCATCGCCGGGCTTGAACACACCGCCACGGAAACGCACGAGGGCCGAAGGCTCATCGATGGATTGGCTCAAGGCGGCTGGCAACAGGCCTTGTTTGAAGTACTTGGTGACGACCAGGTCCATTTCCTGACCCAGGTCTTTGTTGCCATCCTGCAGCGGCAGCGAGGTGCTGGAGAGGATCGCGCCAGTGACGTCGTCAGTGTCGTTCTCGACGGCGTTGATGCCATTGCTGCCGACCGGCTTGCTGCCGTCGACACGCCAGAACTTGTGGTACACGAGGCTGGCGTCGTATTCGTCGTTGAGCATCCACGAACCGAACAGGGTCGCGGTTTGCATGTTGTTCATTTCGCCACGGAAGGCTTCGCCGAAACGGTGTACCCGCGAACGCGTACCGGTGTAGTTCGAGCGGTTGCTTTCCAGACCGTTCTGTTCGTAATCGGCGCTGGCGCGGGCATAGGCTGCACCGACTTGCCATTGCGGATCGAGGCGCAGACGCACGCCGACATCGGTGGCCCAGCCGTTAAGGTCTTCACCGGTCTTGGCTTCGGTCGGGCGGGTGCCGTCGGCATTCAGCGCGTTGACCGTGTCGGTATCACCGCTCATGCCGGTGATGCTGCCCCAGTAGTTGATGGTGTTGGTGTTGCGCCAGTTGTAGGCGTCGCTGTCGGCGGTGAGGCCGAGCCAGCTGATGTCACCGTTCTGTTTCTTGTCCAGCGAGTCGCCGGCGACACCCGGTTCCGGGTAATCGAGCTTGCCGTCATCGTGAGTGTGATGACCGCGAATCCCCACCCAGTTGCCCGGTGTCCACTGATACGCCGCATCGGCGTAAGCGTGCAGGCGATCCTTGTCTTTCGGCGAAAGCTCTTTCAAGTCGGTGCGGTATTCGCTGAAGCGTTCGGCGATACCGGCGTTGGCGCGCAACAGGGTGGTGTCGAAGGTCCAGTTGAGCGCTTCGATGTTGGAGTCGCGCCATTGCCCGTCGTCATTGCGCAGGCGTTGGCGACCGAGCTTGAGCATCTCGCCAGGGTATGGTGTGAGGCCGCTGTAGCCGACCCAGAATTCGCGCATGGCCAAGTAGTTTTTCCTGGTCTTGCGGTCACCGTTGTCGGTGGTCTGCGCGCCGTCGTTATCGGACTGTTGCAGGGTGTCGGTTTCGATGATGTCGGTGGACGTCACCGCTTGACCCATCGCGTAGGCGCTCCACGCGCCGCTCTCGCCATAGACCCACGGACGCAGGTCGAGGCCGACGCCGTTGACGTCGCCGCCGTCGGCAGTGCCGAGGTCGCGGTCGTCTTCAGACTGGCCGGTAACTTTCACTTCCAGACCGTAGTTCTTGGCTTCGGTCAATGCTGCCAGGGTCGGGCACGACCACAGCAGGGCGAATGTCAGGCCAATGCCGGCCTGAACAAATGGATTCAGCTTCATAGTGTTTCCTCGCCGTCTTCTTCTTGCAGTGCATGCAGATCCAGCTTGTTCTGGCTCGAGGCGCCACGAACGGCCTGTTCTTGTTTCAACAGGCGTTGGGCCTCGGCGAGCTGGGCAGGCGGCAGTTGGGCTTCTAATGTTTGCGCAAGCTCGGTGGCTTGCGGGGTGTCCTGAGCCTTGGCCAACTGGCTGAAGACATACGCGTTAAGCGGGTTGGGCTTGGTGCCCTTGCCTTGGGAAAACAGTTGAGCGATGGCGAAGTCGGCGCTGTTCTGACCGTTGCGCGCAGCGGTCAGCAGGTGATCCAGGGCTTTCTGCGAATAGACTTGGCCGAGGTAACCACGACGGTAGATCTGGCCGAGGTAGTAATCGGCAGCCACTTCGCGGCCCACAGCTTTCTGGAAATGCGCTTCGGCGGCTTTGGCGTCAGCCGGCACCCATTTGCCTTCGTAGTAAAGCTTGCCGAGCAACAGTTCGGCGCGCGGTTGATCCGCGGCGCGGCCGTTGTCGAGGTATTTCATCATCATGTCGACGTCGCCCAGTTCGGGGAAGTCGTAGAGCAATTGCGCGAGGCTGACCCAGGACGCCGGGTAGCCCGGGGCGATGTCTTCGAGCAGCGCCTGCGCGGTTTTCTCGTCGGTCTTGCCCAGCGTTGCATCACCCAGAACCCGAGCGACGCTGTCGACACGTTGGGCGGAAACAGTGCCGCGCGAATGTGCCGCTTGCATCTGCTTGATCAGCTCGGCGGTTTGCTCAGGCTTGGCTTGTTTCTGATAAACCGTGGCCAGCTCGACGTAGCAGATGTCGGTGGTGTTGAGCGCGGCTTTGCAGATGGTTTCGACTTCGTCCAGGTGCTGGTCGTAAGTGCCTTGCGTGCGGTACAGCAGCACTTGGGCCAGGCCCGCTTCCGGTTTGCCTTCGGCGCGCCAGTTGCTGATTTGCTGCTGTGCATTGATGTTCGGGAAGCTGTGCGGGTATTGCAGGTACAGCATGGCCAGCGGGATCAGCGTGTTGCCTTCGCCATTGGCCGAGGCTTTTTTCAACAGGGTTTCGGCTTCGTGCTGTTCGGCTTCGGTCGAACCCGGCTTGGCGACCAGCAGGCGACCGAGACGGGCTTGAGCGCGCGGCGAAACGTCAGCCGCGGCGCGGTAAGTCGCCTCGGCCTGTTTCATCTGCGCCGGGTCACGGCTGTCGACCTGGATATCGGCGAGGCCGACTTGGGCTTCGCTGTAACCGAGGTCTGCCAGTTGCTGATAATTCTGCTGCGCCAGCGCGGTGTCGCCGCGCTTCAAGGCTTCGTTGGCCAGGCGTTGGTCGGGCAGGCCGACGCAACCGCTGAGGCTGACCGCAAGGGCCAGTGCGCAAAACGCATAACCCTTGGGCGAGCGAGCATGCTCGCGCTGCTGGCGGCTCGGTGCATCAGACAGACCGCGCTGATCCCATCGCAAGCAAGCTCGCTCCCACAGGGACTGCGGTGTACTGAGGATATTTGGAGTCGTCACGGGCATGTCCTCTGCTTAAATACCGGCGGCCATGGCTTTGTCGATCAGCCACTTCAGGCTCGGGCCACGATCGCTGTTCACTTCTACCGGGCGACCGGCGAGGGTGCTGTCCAGCGGCTCGTCAGGCTTGATCAGGACACGGATATCGGAGGACAGGTCAGCGCTTTTCAGGCTGGTGCTGCTGACGATCTTGCCGGTGCGAGTCTTATCTTCGCCGGCGATTTCGAACGTCACTGGAGCGCCCGGACGCACGTCGGCGAACTGGCGATAGGAGAAGCGCGCTTCGATGTTGGCTTCGCTGTTGCGCGGCACCAGGTTGAAGATCACATCACCCTTGCTGGCGTACTGACCGTTACCGACCAGTTGCTGCGCCACGGTGCAATCGCACGGCGAGGTCAGGGTGCCGGTCATTTGCTTGCCGAACAGTTCTTCAACCTTGGCCGGTTGCAACTGGTCTTCGTCCAGATGGCCCTTGAGCACATCGAGCATGCTGGTGCTGAAGGTCGCCAGTGGCGCGCCTTTGGCGGCAACGCCGTCGTCTTTCACCAGGCTCTGCACGGTGCCGTCACGCGGCATGGTGATGTTCATGCCTTGCACGCTGACCAGACCGGCCTGCGCATGGCTGACGAAGTACATGCCGTACACCGACTTGAAGATGAAACCGAACGCCGCGAGGCCGACGAGGAAAATCGCGAAGCTGAACGTCACTGCCCGCAGACGCCCGAACGGGGTCATGCCGTGGCCGCCATCCTTGACCTTGCGCGCCTTGGTGAAGTTGTCGCGCTGCAGGGTCGCGAGCACTTCGCCCATGCTGACGATGTCGCCGGCCAGGTGCGAGGTGATCAGGTGACGCAGGGTCGAGATGTCTTGCGGTTCGAGGTTCTGGAACTGGCAACCGGCGCGGCCGGTCTGGCGATCGTAGGAACGGACCTGCAACTCGACGTCCATCGCCAGGCCAAGGTTATCGATCACGAACTGCAGGCGAGCCTTGTGCACTTCACCGATGGTCAGGGCTTTCTGGGTGCCGGCGTTAAAGCACAGGCCACCGGCGGAAAGGTCTTCGACCCGTGCTTCGACCGGCGCGCCGGTGGTCCCGAAAAAGCGCAGCTTGGCCGGGATTTTCACGCGGGCGTGTTGGCGCTGAGCTTCGGATTCGTGCACTACGTTGGTGTTCAGGGCGGTATTCATATGGGCGATTTCCTGGTTAATTCAATAAGGGGGCGGTCAGACCATCATCAGCAGCACGGCGACAAAAATGCTGCCGGCGGAGAAGGTCATGGTCCGAGACGACCAGGTGTTGAACCAACGTTGAAAGCTGGCGAGATCACGGGTCAGTTTGGTGTCCTGGCGAGTCCAGGACTGTTGATCGAGGCGGAAGAACACGTAGATTTTCACCAGCGCGCCGACGATCTGGTTGTAATACAGAATGATCGGGTAAGCCGGGCCGATCCGGTGGCCGGAGCACGACAGCAGCAAGGTCAGAATCAGGCGGGTGAGGCCGATCCACAGCAGGTACGCGAGGATGAACGCGCCGCCGTACTTGACGCTGGCGATGATCGCGACGGTCAGGCCGAGCAAGGACGTCCACATCGACACCCGTTGGTCAAACAGCACCACCGAGGTGAACAGACCGAGGCGTTTCATCCCCAGGCCGAGTGCGCGGGAGTTCTGGCGCAGGTTGTTGCCGTACCAGCGGAACATCAGTTTGCGGCTGGCCTTGATGAAGCTCTTTTCCGGCGGGTGTTCCACGGTGTGGATTGCCGCGTCGGGCACGTAGAACGTGTCGTAACCCAGACGCATCAGGCTGAACCAGCTCGACTTGTCGTCACCGGTCAGGAACTTGAAGCGGCCGAGGCGCCAGTGTTGCAGCGAGTCGCTTTCGACGTCGGCGATGAAGTCCGGATCGGTGACCACGGTGGCGCGGAATACCGACATCCGCCCGGTCATGGTCAGCACGCGCTTGGACAGGGCCATCGAGCACATGTTGATGTGACGCTGGGCGAAGCGCAGTTTGTGCCACTCGGCCATGACGTAGCCGCCGCGCACTTCGCAGAACTCGTTGGTGGTCAGGCCGCCGACGTTGCCGAACAACTGGAACCACGGCACGGTCTTGAGCACGACGCCTGGGGCCAGCACGGTATCGCCATCGATCACCGCAACCACTGCGCGGTCGTCCGGCAGGTGGCGGGAGATGGCGCGGAAACCGTAGGCCAGGCCGTCACGCTTGCCGGTGCCGGGGATACGCACGAAGTCGAGTTTGACGCGATCCGGCGGGTTCATCCGGGCCCAGAGGCTTTTCACCAGCAGCTCATCGGACATTTCGACGATGGAGCAAACCATGGTGGCCGGCAGGCCGCAGTCGATCGCTTCGCGGATCACCGAGCTGTACACCTGGGCGGTGGTCAACGCGTCGATACGAAAACTGGTAACCATCAGGTACACGTGCGACGGGTCTGCCGCTTTGCCCAGCTTGCGCACTTTGCGCCGCAGGTGCGGGTAGACCACGTACAAAAACAGCATGCCGCGCAGAAAGTGCGTGGCACCCATCGAGTAACGCCAGATCCCGATGAAACCGATCAGGAAAATAAAGTCCTTCGACTCGGAGTCGAACGTGGACGAAGGCAACGCCATGGCGATGCCCATTAATAAACTTAGGTAAAACAGCCAACCGGCGGCCTGAAGTAGGCCGTGCTTTAGCCTGTGCATAATCTGCATCCGTCTCGATCTCGGGCGAGCCTGTTGGGTGGCCCGATGGGGTTAAGGCAGGCGAAAGTCCGGCCGGGGGTTGAATCCCCCGGCCGGAAAATTGACTTACCAGCAGATGCCTTCGGTACGACCGGTGACGCTAGTGGCTTGGGACATGAAGCCGACCAGGTCGATCACTTGCTTGCCGTGTGGAGCCTGTTGCGCCAGGGCACGGAATTTCTCGTCACGGTTGCCGAGGATGATCACGTCGGAGTTGTTGATCACTTCGTCGAAGTCGGAGTTGAGCAGCGACGAAACGTGCGGGATCTTCGACTCGATGTAGTCGCGGTTCGCGCCGTGGACACGGGCGTACTCGACGTTGCTGTCGTATATGCTCAGGTCGTAACCCTTGCCGATCAGCATTTCTGCCAGATCCACCAGCGGGCTTTCGCGCAGGTCATCGGTGCCGGCCTTGAAGCTCAAGCCGAGCAGGGCGACTTTGCGTTTGTCGTGGCTGGAAACGATGTCGAAGGCGTTCTGCACTTGCGACACGTTGCTGCGCATCAGCGAGTTCAGCAGCGGTGCATCGACGTCCAGCGAACCGGCGCGGAAGGTCAGCGCACGCACGTCTTTGGGCAGGCAAGAACCGCCGAACGCGAAGCCTGGGCGCATGTAGTACTGCGACAGGTTCAGCGTCTTGTCCTGGCAAACCACTTCCATCACTTCGCGACCATCAACGCCGACCGCTTTGGCGATGTTGCCGATCTCGTTGGCGAAGGTCACTTTGGTGGCATGCCATACGTTGCAGGTGTACTTGATCATCTCGGCGACCGCGATGTCCTTGCGGATGATCGGTGCGTCGAGTTCTTCGTACAGCGCTTGCAGCACATCGCCGGAAGCCTTGTCGAATTCGCCGATGACGGTCATTGGCGGCAGGTCGTAGTCGGCGATCGCGGTGCTTTCACGCAGGAACTCAGGGTTCACTGCAACGCCGAAGTCGACGCCAGCCTTTTTGCCGGAACAGTCTTCGAGGATCGGGATGACAACGTTTGCGACAGTGCCCGGAAGCACGGTGCTGCGAACCACGATGGTGTGGCGGGTAGTCTTGTCACGCAGAACAAAACCGATCTCGCGGCACACTGCCTCGATGTAGTTCAGTTCCAGATCGCCGTTCTTCTTGCTCGGCGTACCGACGCAAATCATCGACAGGTCGGTGTCGCGAATCGCCTCGGCGAAGTTGGTCGTGCCGCGCAGTTTGCCGGTCTCGATACCCTTCTGCAGAAGCTCGCCCAGACCCGGTTCAACGATCGGCGATTTGCCGGCGTTGATCATATCGATCTTGTCTTTGGCGACATCTACGCCAACGACGTCATGGCCACGTGCAGACAGGCAACCGGCACATACTGCACCGACGTAACCCAAACCAAATATGCTGATGCGCATCGCATTTACCTCTGTAATTATCAAGCCATTAGATGGCCGGAGTTAATGGTGTTCAGCGGTCGTAGTGCACTCGAAAGTGCGTGCTTACAGGCACTGCAATGCAGCGCGCAGGCGGACTAAGTTCGAGTGACTAAATAAGTGCACTCAAGATGTGCGCAACTAGGCCTTATTATTATGGTGTGCCCTGTTATGCATCCGGCCCCGTGTGGCGGGGTCGTTGGCGCAAGGATCTTGCGCGCTCAATGCCAGGCGATATGCCTGTAAATCAAGCGGTTGGGTGCTCGGTGGAGCACGTTTATAGGGGCGCTGCCTTGGCCGTGTAGGGGACACTAATGGTGCGTATCTCCCGTCCTTTAGGTGTTGCCCAAATAAGAGCCTGTTAGGTGGAAGTTAATATGACAACTTCGCTACATGGGTCTCGTCTCTGCGTAAGTTATCTCCTACAGCATCAAGGAAATTCGTTACCGGTGGTATGAACGACGCATTTGGACATAGTTCCGATCCGCCCATCGCCAATTCGGAAATTTCTTGAAATATTGGCAAAGATGGCACTGCTCTCATATTGATAGCACTTAGCATTTGGGCCTTTATATAAAGGGACATAATCCAAGTGGATGGTTAAGTGCCACTACCGAGAAAAATTTTCGGTGCCACTACGGAGAAAATTGATAATTGTCGAGTGAAAGAAAAGTTAGTAAATACGCTGTTGAATTTTTGGCGCCAAGAGTTTGGCGAAAGAGGCGGGGATTGTTCGACGATCAAACAGCGGCGCACGACCGCAGGTCGTGCGCCAAATCAGGGCATCACTCGGGCGCTTGATCGCGCAGGAATACCAGATTGTCCGGTTTCGATTGTTCGGCGCTGTAGCGATAACCCTGCACATCAAATTGCTTGAGTTGGGCCGGGTCGTTGATGCGTTCTTCAATGACAAAACGGCTCATCATCCCGCGCGCCTTTTTGGCGTAGAAGCTGATGATCTTGTATTGGCCGTTCTTCAAGTCCTTGAAGTCAGTGTTGATGATCCGCGCGTTCAACGCCGTGCGTTTGACCGCCGAGAAGTATTCGTTGGACGCCAGGTTCAGCAGTACGTCATCACCCTGATCGGCCAACGCTTCGTTGAGCCATTCGCTGATGCGCGTGCCCCAGAAGGCATACAAGTCCTTGCCGCGCGCATTCGCCAGTTTGGTGCCCATTTCCAGGCGATACGGTTGCATCAGGTCGAGTGGGCGCAGCAGGCCGTAGAGGCCGGACAACATGCGCAGGTGTTGTTGGGCGTAATCGAAATCGGCTTCGCTGAAGGTTTGCGCATTCAGGCCGGTGTACACGTCGCCCTTGAACGCCAGCAGCGCCTGCTTGGCGTTTTCCGGGGTGAAGTCGGGCGTCCAGCTGCCGAAGCGCGCGGCGTTGAGCCCGCCGATCTTGTCGGAGACGTGCATCAATTCGCTGATCTGCGCCGGCGTCAGGTCGCGCAGCTGCATGATCAGCTCCTGCGAATGGTCGAGGTATTGCGGCTGGGTAAAACGCTGGGTCGCCGCCGGTGTTTCGTAATCGAGGGTCTTGGCGGGGGAAATCACCATCAGCATGAAGTCGTCTCCTTTAATCGTGGGGGCGATTCTAGGGGGTTGGGCGGGCTGACTCCAGCTATCAAGTCCATAGGTGATAACCGGTGACGTCGCATAAACCCTGTAGGAGCGAGGCTTGCCCGCGAAGAGGGCGGCCCATCTGACATCAATGTCGCCTGACACAGCGCTTTCGCGGGCAAGCCTCGCTCCTACAGGAGTTCGGTGATGCTGCGGGATCCAGTGCGGGATCAGCTATAGTGCCGCGCGGGTTTTGTTATGGAGACATCCCTTTGCGTATCGCTTTTCTACTATTCGCCTGGCTGTTGAGCTTCGGTGCCATGGCGGCGCCCGGTGACGCCGCCACGCTGGACCGCAGCACCTGGCCAGAGCCGCTCAACAGCCCGACGCTGTTCGACGTCGCCTCGCGCGCGGAAATCCTCATGTTCGCCAAAGTGCTGCTGGGCACCGAGTCCCTCGACGAGGTGACTCTGGCCCAACGTCTGGGCCTGCGCACGATCAATGTCGATTCTATTAACCAGCTGCGCGATCGCCTGTGGCAGCGTTTGCTGACCAACTACAACTTCGCCCAGCAGAGCTGCGATCAGGATGCCTCGTTCTGTTTTCTCGTCGAAGACCTGGCGACCTTGCGCGAGCAAGCGGCAAAATTCGTCATCAGCGAAGACAGCTTCTATATCAAGTGGTCGGAACCGAGCCGGTTATTCCACTTGCAGTACCTCGACGAACTGTTGCGCAAGGCTGCGCTGTTCCCGCAGACCAGCAGCGAAGTCGATCGTTTTGGCGACTATGAGCGCAACGGCGATGCGATGAATGACCGGCTGTTCCTGCTGACCTTCGACACCGCGGCGAACGCGATCCCGGACAACACCGGGTGGCTGACCGAATACCTGCGCAAGTCGAATCTGAACGGGACGTTCTTTGTCCTCGGCAAAGACATTCAGGCGCGTCTGGGCGAACGCTCGGTCGCCAGTTTGCAGGCGACGTATTCGCAGCAATGCATCGGCGTGCAGGGCTGGGAGTTTCGGTCGCACAGTTATTGGCAGGATTGGCAGGACTCGGTGCGCCGCAGCGCCGATCTGGTCAAATCGAAGTTGCCGGAGAATTACGTGCCGCTGTTTCGTCCGCCGGATGGCCAGCGGCGTGCCGACGCGCAGGGTTTCTTCGAGGCGCAGGGTCTGCAAGTGGCGCTGTGGGACATCGACGCCCAGGACGGCGCCGGCAAGCTCAAGGGCAGCCAGAGCGGGCAGCGCGTGCTGACGCTGATGCTGTTGTGGCGCCACGGCGTGATCAATTTCAATGTGAAGCAGGACGCGGTGAAAACGGCGATGCCGTGGATTTTCACGCAAACCGCGCAAAGCGGGATCGGTTGGGAAGACTGTCAGAACGCGTTTCGCTGAAATCGTCGAAGGCCCGCAAACATTGGGGCAGAGGGCAGGGTAGGGCGAATTTACAAGATATTTCGGTGCAGGCGGACTTCCGACTTTAACGGCACATTGCCTGCACGCCAAGGGCTATTCGTCACTCTGAAAAATAAACTTCAAAAAAACGTCAAAGTGCTTTTTTCTGTCATGGGTTTTGGAGTATTACGAAGACAGACCGCCGAAACCTGCAACACAGGTGGCGTCTTCCAAGACCCAATTTGTGTGCAGTTCAACCGTCGCTTCCCAAAGAGCATCGCGGCTGAATTCGGTAGTCACTTCGAGGCGCAGCACTGTCAAGGTATTGCGTCGCCTGGCTCCCACAAAGGTGACCGAGTATGGATGATCACGGACGTAGTTCTTCCTCCAACCAGCCAATCCTTTATGTACTCGATACCAACGTATTGATCCACGATCCAAACGCCCTGCTTAACTTCGAAGAACACCACGTCGCGATCCCGATGACCGTGCTTGAGGAGCTGGACAAGCTCAAGAGCGGGCATCACAGCGTTGCGGCCGAATGCCGTCAGGCAATCCGCCTGATCGACAAGACTCTGGGCGATGCCAGCCCCGAGGATGTCGAACTCGGCGTACCAATCCAGCGCGGCAAGAGTGGCCCCAAGGGTTTGCTGTCAATTCTGATGAGCAAGCGCGCCGAGCCGAACATCATTCTTCCCGAACACCTGAACGACAACATCATCATCAATCAGCTGATTGACCTGCACGCGCGCGAACCCAATCTGCCGGTGGTGCTGGTCACCAAAGACATCAACATGCGCCTCAAGGCCCGCGCCTGCGGGATTGCGGCCGAGGATTACAGCACCGACCAACTGGTCGACGACGTGTCGATGCTGCCCAACGGTTACCACAACATGACCGGCTCCTTCTGGGACCGTGTGAGCAAGGTCGAAACCCGCCAGGACCACGGCCGCACGTGGCATCAGGTGCAACTGACCGACAACCTGCCGGCGGTGCACATCAATGAGTTCATCATCGACGAACAGGGTTTTGTCGGCTGGATCAAGGAGATTGAAGAAGACCGTCTGCTGATTCTCGACTTGCATCAGGAACCGCTGCTGCACCAGGAAGCCTGGGGCCTGAAACCGCGTGACATCTACCAGAGCCTGGCGCTGTACGCCTTGCTCGATCCGGACATTCACCTGGTCAACCTGTCCGGCGCCGCCGGTTCCGGCAAAACCATTCTGGCCTTGGCGGCGGCGATCGAGCAGACCATGGTCAGCAAGCGTTATCGGCGCATCATCGCGACTCGTAGCGTGCAGGGCCTGGACCAGGAAATCGGCTTCCTGCCCGGCACCGAAGCGGAAAAAATGGAGCCGTGGCTGGGCGCCATCACCGACAACCTCGAAGCCTTGCACATGGATGACGAAAACACCCATGGCAGCGTCGATTACATCCTCAGCAAAGTGCCGTTGCAGTTCAAATCCCTCAACTACATCCGCGGCCGCAGCTTCCAGCAGAGCCTGATCCTGATCGACGAATGCCAAAACCTCACGCCGCACCAGATGAAAACCATCATCACCCGTGCCGGCGCCGGTTCGAAAGTGGTGTGCCTGGGCAACCTGGCGCAGATCGACACTCCTTACCTGTCCGCGACCAGCTCCGGGCTGACGTACCTGACTGAACGCTTCAAGGATTTCCCCAACGGTGTGCACATCACCCTGCAAGGGGTGCCTCGCTCGATCCTGGCCGAATACGCCGAATCGCATTTGTAACCGCTTCACCAAAACCGGGCGGCCCTCTCAGGTCGCCCGGTTTTTTGTTGTCCGCGTAAAACCTGTAGGAGCGAGGCTTGCCCGCGAAGACGTCGGCACATCCAACATCAACGTGACTGATACACCGCCTTCGCGGGCAAGCCTCGCTCCCACAGGGGGATTGCGGTGATCCGACAATCAAGCGTGCGGAAATTTGACCCGCAGGTTTACAATCGACGCTCCTGATCAGGAGTAACCCTGTGCTGACTCATCTCGATTCCCAAGGTCGCGCCAACATGGTCGACGTCACTGAAAAAGCCGTGACGTTCCGTGAAGCGACCGCCCAGGCGCTGGTGCGCATGCAGCCTGAAACCCTGCAAATGATCGTCAGCGGCGGTCACCCCAAGGGTGATGTGTTTGCCGTGGCGCGCATTGCCGGGATCCAGGCCGCGAAGAAAACCAGCGATCTGATTCCCCTGTGCCACCCACTGATGCTCACCGGCGTCAAAGTCGAGCTCAGTGCCGAGGGTACTGACGGCGTGCGCATCGTCGCGCGTTGCAAGCTGTCCGGGCAGACCGGCGTCGAGATGGAAGCGCTGACGGCCGCCAGTGTCGCGGCGCTGACGATCTATGACATGTGCAAGGCCGTCGACCGGGGCATGACCATCGAAAGCGTGCGTCTGCTGGAAAAACTCGGCGGCAAGAGCGGGCACTTTCAGGCGGATCCGTCATGAACGTCACCGTGAAGTTTTTCGCCCGTTACCGTGAAGTGCTGGGTGTCGATTCGCTCAAGGTAGAAGGCGACTTCGCCACGGTGAATGACGTCCGGGCATTGCTGGCCCAGCGTGACGGCGCCGAGGTATTGAGCGAGCAGAATCTGATGTGCGCGCGCAACGAAGACCTCTGCCAGCTCGATGAGCCGCTGGTCGATGGCGATGAAGTGGCGTTCTTTCCAACCGTGACCGGGGGTTGAACCATGGCGATTCGGGTGCAACCTGCGGCGTTCGACCCGGGCGCTGAGGTCAACGCCATGCATGCGGCCAATGTCGGTGTCGGCGCGGTGGTGAGTTTTGTCGGTTACGTGCGCGACTTCAATGACGGGCTCGACGTCGCCGGAATGTTCCTCGAACACTATCCGGGCATGACCGAAAAGGCCTTGGGCAAGATTGCGCTGGAAGCCGAGCAACGCTGGCCGCTGCTCAAACTCGAAGTGCTGCACCGCATTGGCGCGCTGGAACCGGGCGAGCCGATCGTCTTCGTCGGCGCCGCCAGCGCCCATCGCCAGGCTGCATTCGATGCCTGCGCGTTTGTCATGGATTACCTGAAAACCCGCGCGCCGTTCTGGAAGAAAGAACTCACCAGCGACGGCCCGCGCTGGGTCGAAGGGCGCGCCAGCGACCACGCGGCGGCGGATCGCTGGAACAAATAACTCAGCAGCATGATCGTTCCCACGCAGAGCGCGCGGACGATCAATCGCGAGCAAGCTCGCTCCCACACTGGATCTCCATGCGACACAGACCTCCTGTGGGAGCGAGCTTGCTCGCGATGAGGCCCTGCGCATCACCTAATCCCCAATGTTTCACCGCCCGACCACCGGCCCCCCAC
>NZ_MKGS01000202.1:0-23555 GCF_002836905.1 Pseudomonas sp. 43NM1
TGGAAATATTTGGGTTTTTGGGGGAAGGGCTTGTAAAAACAACCTCGCGCCACGCATCGGACGGATGACGGGGACCGATGTGCAGCGCGAGTTGTAAAGGACGCTCGGGCTTCCTTGCCCGAGTCGAGTGGTGCGGATGTCAGAACTTGGCTTCGGCATCCAGTTGCAGGGTGTTGATTTTCGAGTCACGCACAGTGGCGTTGGTGTAGTCGGATTTGGCCATGAAATACGTCGCGCCGAGGGAGAAGTTCTTGTCCAGCTCGTAGCTGACTTTGACCTTGCTGCCACGCGAACCGGTGAAACCGTTGGCGAAATCGGAGTCGGTGAAGGCGCCGACCACTGCGTTGCGCTGCACATCGCGGTAGTTGTAGTCCACGCCGAAGCCGTAGAACTTGGTTTTCACACCGGCCAGCCAACCCATGTCCTGGTCGTTGCTGGCGTCCTTGTTGTTGACGATCTGGCCGTACAACGACAGCGGCACTGGCAAGCCGCCAATGTCGAGTGCGCCGAAACCTTCGTACAGTTTGAATTCTTCGCCAGCGCTGTTGCCGTTGATCGCCAGCGTGGTGGTGTTGTCGTCATTGTCGTAACCGTAGACGCTGCCGCCCAAGGTCATTTTCAGGTTGTCGGTGATCGCGAAACGCGCGCCCAATTGACCGGCGTACAGGCGCAAGTCGTGGCGGAACTGCTTGCCTTCGCCATCGACGTTGTCCTTCAGCGTGTAATGGCCAGCGCTACCGAACAGCTCGACCGGGCCCAACGCGTGCTGATAAGTCGCGGCGAGGCCCTCAGGGCTGATGTCGCTATCCCAGATGATGTCGCCAGTGCTGACCCACGGTTGCGCCATCTTGCCGCCGATCAGGTGCAGATCCTTGATCGCAGTCGGGTGGTAATCGACGTAACCCTGGTCGAGCCAGATGTCTTTCTTGGTGAAGTTGTTGTCCAGGCTCTGGTTGGTCGAGCGCGAATCGTTGTCGCTGCCGGTGGCGATGCGGATACCGGTGCTGACTTGCGGGTTGATCTCGGTGTAGGCACCGAGGCGCACACGCACGCGCTGGCGATCCTGATCGCCGGTGTTCGACACGCCATCGTTCTTGACCGTTTCCTGGCGGAAGCGCACGTCGCCCTTGAATTGAGTTTTGGCGGCCCACGCCAGTTTCTGGTCGAAGCTGCTCAGTTCGTTGGTTTTCTTCGCGGTCGCAGCGATTTGCTCGTTGGTTTCCTGCTGGGCCTGACGGGCGATTTGCTGGTCTTTCTGATCCCTGGCCAGTTCGGCTTGCAGCTCGCCGTATTGCGCGTTGGTAATCGAACCGTTTGCCTTGAGCATGTCGAGCAATTTGGCGTCGACTGCGGCGCTGGCCGGAACGCTCATGGCCAGCAACAGACCGCCACACAGGGCCGCCGCAGTTTTCGTGGAAGCAAGACGCATATCAATCTCCGAAGAAGAAAAGGGATGACTGAGCCATCCAAGGGCACAACCGACCGTTGGCGGACGGTAAACAGTGGCCGGGTAGAACCCGACGCTCTAAAAACTGGCGCCAGTATCGCGATGGATTATTACAGTGCGGTGGCAAAGTGATGGCAGATGCGTGACGTTATGCGCTGCGCTGGAACCTTCGGTGCAGAGCCTTGTCGGCGCATCACGGGGTGTGCAATGCGTGGCGATAGGCGATACTCGCCGGGCTGTCACGCACAGAAATGGTGAGAACGCCGATGCCGCTGCAATGTCTGGAAAGTCTGTCTGAAATCGCCCCGCACACGTGGGACGCGTTGGTCCCCGAACGTCAGCCGTTTCTGCGCCACGCTTTTTTGAGTGCGCTGGAAGACAGTGGCAGCGTCGGCCCGCACACCGGTTGGCAGCCCGAGCATCTGCTGCACGTCGAGGGTGATCGGCTGATCGCGGCGTTGCCCAGTTACCGCAAGTGGCATTCCTACGGCGAGTACGTATTCGACCACGCCTGGGCAGACGCCTGCGCCCGTGCCGGCATCGACTATTACCCGAAGTTGTTGACCGGCGTGCCGTTCAGCCCGGTCAGCGGCCCGCGTCTGTTGGCGGCGACGCTGGAAGACGGGTTTGAGTTGCTCAACAGCCTGCCGGGTTATCTGGAAATCGAAGAACTTTCCAGCGCGCACGTCAACTTCACCGACCCCTTTACCGACGCGGCGCTGGCCGAACAGCCGGGTTGGCTGCAACGTATCGGCTGCCAATACCACTGGCAGAATCGCGACTATCGGGATTTCCAGGATTTCCTCGACGCGCTGAGTTCGCGCAAGCGCAAACAGATGCGCAAGGAACGCGAGCAGGTGGCGGGGCAGGGCATCGAGTTTGAATGGCTGGAAGGTGCGCAACTGAGCGAAGCGCAGTGGGATTTTGTCTATGCCTGCTACGCCAATACCTACGCGGTGCGTAGGCAAGCGCCTTATCTGACGCGGGAATTCTTCAGCCTGCTGGCCGAGCGCATGCCCGAAGCGATTCGCGTGGTGCTGGCCAAACAAGGCTCACGGCCGGTGGCGATGGCGTTCAGCCTGATCGGGGGTGACAGTTTTTACGGACGTTACTGGGGCTGCCTGGCGGAGTACGACCGGCTGCATTTCGAGACGTGTTTTTATCAAGGCATGGACTACGCGATCGCCCATGGTGTGCAGCGCTTCGACGCCGGGGCGCAGGGCGAACACAAATTGATACGCGGCTTTGAGCCGGTAATCACTCATTCCTGGCACTACCTGCGGCATCCTGGGCTGAAAGCGGCGGTCGAGGATTTCCTGCAACAGGAGCGCGTCGGCGTATTGGCGTATGCCGAAGCCGCGCGGGCCGCGTTGCCGTATCGCCAGGGTTGAACAACCCACAAATCGCCCTTGCAGGAGTGAGCCTGCTCGCGATAGCGCCGTGTCAGTCGACATAACTGTCGACCGGTTCGACGCCATCGCGAGCAGGCTCGCTCCTACAGGGTTTAGTGGTGATTGATCGGAATCAATCGATACCGACAAACCCACCGGTCTGATGCGCCCACAACCGCGCGTACAACCCGCCATGCGCGAGCAGTTCGGCGTGGCTGCCGGTTTCGGCGATCTTGCCGTTTTCCAGCACCACCAGCCGGTCCATGCGCGCGATGGTCGACAGTCGGTGAGCAATCGCGATCACGGTTTTGCCTTGCATCAGGGTTTCCAGGCTTTCCTGAATCGCCGCTTCGACTTCCGAGTCCAGCGCTGACGTGGCTTCGTCCATGATCAGGATCGGCGCGTCCTTGAGCAGCACCCGCGCAATGGCGATGCGCTGACGCTGGCCGCCGGAGAGTTTCACCCCGCGTTCACCGACGTGCGCGTCAAAACCGCTGCGACCTTCGGCGTCCGAAAGCAACGGGATGAACTCGTCGGCGCGCGCCTTGTGCGCGGCTTCCCAGAGTTCGGCGTCGGTTGCATCAGGTTTGCCGTAAAGAAGATTGTCGCGGATCGAGCGGTGCAGCAGCGAGGTGTCCTGGGTGATCATGCCGATGCGCTCGCGCAGGCTTTCCTGGGCGACCTCGGCGATGTTCTGGCCGTCGATCAGGATCTGCCCGCCCTGCACGTCATACAGGCGCAGCAGCAGGTTGACCAAGGTCGATTTGCCGGCGCCGGACGGGCCGATCAAGCCGATTTTCTCGCCGGGTTTGATCGTCAGGTTGAGGCCGCCGATGATCCCGCTCTTCTTGCCGTAGTGGAAATCCACGTCCTCGAAACGCACCTCGCCGCGCGCCACTGCCAGCGGCTTGGCCTGCGGGCGATCGGTGACGCTGACCGGCTGGGCGATGGTCTGCAAACCGTCCTGAACCATGCCGATGTTTTCGAAAATGCCGTTGACCACCCACATGATCCAGCCGGACATGTTGACGATGCGAATCACCAGGCCGGTGGCCAGGGCAATCGCGCCGACCGAGATCAGCGACTGCGTCCACAGCCACAGCGCCAGGCCGGTCGTGCCGACGATCAGCAAGCCGTTCATGCTGGTGATGACCACGTCCATGCTGGTCACGACGCGACCCGCCAATTGGGCTTTTTCGGTTTGTTCTTCGATCGCTTCGCGGGCGTATTGCTGCTCGAAATTGGTGTGGGCGAACAGCTTCAGCGTGGTGATGTTGGTGTAGCCGTCGACGATCCGCCCCATCAGTTTGGAGCGCGCATCGGAGGACACCACCGAGCGTTCCTTGACCCGTGGCACGAAGTAGCACAGCGCGCCGATGTACGCGGCGATCCAGCTCAGCAGCGGGATCATCAGGCGCCAGTCGGCCTCGGCGAACAACACCAGCGAGCTGATCGCGTAGATCAGCACGTGCCACAACGCGTCCACCGCTTGCACCGCCGAATCGCGCAGCGAGTTGCCGGTTTGCATGATGCGCTGGGCGATGCGCCCGGCGAAGTCGTTCTGGAAGAAATTCAGGCTCTGCTTGAGCACGTAACTGTGGTTCTGCCAGCGGATCAGGCTGGTCATGCCGGGGCTCAGGGTCTGATGCACCAGCAAGTCGTGCAGGCCGACAAAGATCGGCCGAAACAGCAGCGCAACCACTGCCATCCAGGCCAGTTCGATGCCGTGTTCCTGGAAGAAATTGACGTTCGGCGTGCCTTGCGTCAGGTCGATGATGCGGCTCAGGTAACTGAACAGCGCCACTTCGATCAACGCGCCAATCAGGCCGACGATCAGCAGGGCGGCGAAACTCGGCCAGACCTGCTTCAGGTAATAGGTATAGAAGGGGAGAACCCGATCCGGCGGGGCTGCCGTCGGTGCGTCGCGGAAGATGTCGATCAGTTTTTCAAAACGGCGATAAAGCATTGGTTCTCCGCCCGCGCTGGGGCTCTCCTTTAAACACGATGAGCGCCGCCGGCAAACACCGGCGGCGGCTCACATTCCCTGTGCAGGTCAGTCGATGACTTTGGCCGACTTGATGAACACAGGATCGGCAGGAACGTCTTTCATGCCGCCGCGAGTGGTGGTCGGCGTGTTGACGATGATGTCGACAACGTCCATGCCTTTGACGACTTTGCCGAACACCGCATAACCATCGCCGGTGTCGAGGAAGTCGTTGTCTTTGACGTTGACGAAGAATTGGCTGGTGGCCGAATCCGGGTTCGAAGTGCGGGCCATCGACAAGGTGCCACGGACGTTATGCAAACCGTTTTTCGATTCGTTCTTGATCGGCGCTTTGGTGTCTTTCTGTTGCATCTGTTGGGTGAACCCGCCGCCCTGAACCATGAAGCCCGGGATCACGCGGTGGAAAATCGTGTTGTTGTAGAAGCCGCTGTTCACGTAATCAAGAAAGTTCTTGGTACTGATCGGTGCCTTGACCGCGTCCAGTTCGATTTCGATCTGGCCATTGGTGGTTTCCAGCAGCACATGCGGGGCTTTGGCGGGCGTGGCGGCCATCAGGTTGGCGGCGAACAGAACGGAGCCGGCGACGAGGGCGATTTTTTTCAGCATGGGTCAGTGATCCTGATTGGTGGTGTCGACTGCGGTGAGGAACTCGAGCAGCGTTTGGTTGAAGCGTTCGGGTTGATCCAGCGGGGTGGCGTGGCGCGAATCGGCGATCACCACCAGCCGCGCATCGGGCAGCAGTTTTACATAGGTTTCTTTCAGCGCGACCGGCGTGTAGTCACGGTCGGCGGCAATGATGAGGGTTGGACAGGCGACCTTCGAAAGTCGTTCCTGAACGCCCCAGCCGACAATGGCATCGAAGCTGGCGAGATAAGCATGTTTGGCGTTTTTTGCCCAGCGCTCGGCCATTTTCTGACGCAAATCGGCTTGCTCCGGTTTCGGAAACAACTTGCCGCCCAGCGCTTTGCCGATGGTGCCGAGGCTGAGGACGCGCATCAGGCTCCAGCGCTTGAACCACTGCCAGTAATCGTCGCGACTGCGCAATTTGACCTCGGGTGCGCTGTTGACGATGCACAGGCTTTTGAGCAGTTGCGGCTGATCGGTGGCCAGTTGAAAACCGATCATTCCCCCCATCGACAGGCCGACGTAATGCGTCGGGCCGAGGTTGAGGTGGTCGATCAGCGCGATCAGGTCGGCGCTGAACCCGGCGATGCTGTAGCGCTCGCGGGGCTTGTCCGAGCGACCGTGGCCGCGCACGTCCGGGACGATCACCCGGTAGCGGGTGGCGAGCGCCGGGATCTGCATTTCCCAGTCCAGCGTGCTCGAACCCAGCCCGTGGACCAGCAGCAATGGAGCGCCGTGGCCATATTCCTCGTAGTGCAGATTGCAACCTTCGTGTTCGAAATAGGCCATGCAATTGCTCCGTGTCAGGCTTGTTCTGGTGCGGCGAAAGGTGCATCCAGCGGCGCGGTATCGAAGGTGCGCAGCAGGTCGATGAGAATCTGCGTCGCCGGGCCGAGGGGTTTGTCCTTGTTCGAATACAGGTAAAAACTCGGATTACGGCTGCCGCCCTGGTCCAACGGTAGCAGCTTGAGCGTGCCGTCCTTCAATTCGCGTTCGACCATGTGCCGTGGCAACCAGGCAAACCCCAGGCCGTTGCTGACAAACGTGGCGGCGGTGGCGAGGCTGCCGACGGTCCAGCGCTGTTCGGCGCCGAGCCAGCCGACGTCGCGTGGCTGCTGGCGGCCGGAGTCGCGGATGACCACTTGCATCTGGGTTTCGAGGTCCTGAAAACTCAGTTCGCGGTTCAAGCGGTGCAAGGCGTGATCGGGGTGCGCGACAGCGACGAATTCAACGTCGCTGAGCTCCGCGCCGAGGTAACCGGGGATGCTGAAACCGGTGATGGCCAGATCGGCCACGCCTTCGAGCAACACTTCTTCCACGCCCGACAACACCTCTTCGCGCAGGCGCACGCGGCAGCCACGGCTTTGCGGCATGAACGCGGTGAGGGCGCGCACCAGGCGCGCGCTCGGGTAGGCAGCATCGACCACCAGACGCACTTCCGCTTCCCAGCCTTGCTCCATGTGATGGGCGAGGTCTTCGAGTTGGCTGGCCTGTTTGACCAGTTGTCGCGAGCGCCGCAGCAACACGCCGCCGGCCTCGGTAAGCACGGCTTTGCGGCCGTCGATGCGCAACAGCGGCACGCCGAGTTGGTCCTGCATGCGGGCGACGGTGTAGCTGACAGACGATTGCGAGCGATGCAGCGCTTCGGCGGCCTGGGCGAAACCGCCGTGGTCGACCACGGCTTGCAATGTTCGCCATTGATCAAGCGTCACGCGGGGCGCTTTCATGATGAGCTCCTCTTGTCCTAAGCTGGCGGTCCTTATTGGAGACTGCCGAATGAAAAAATTCTGTTATGGGGTGTCGGGTTGTGTCTTGTTGGCGCTGTTGCCGCTGACCGCGCAGGCCTATCCGATCGATGTCAGCAAACAGCTCAATGGCCTGAGCATCGATTACAACGCCTTCGACACGGACAACGACATCGCCTCCATTCAGGTCAATAACTACGGCAACACCGACGCGACCTGCCGGGTGGTGTTCAACAATGGACCGGAAGCACCGCGCACCCGCACCATCGAAGTACTCGCCGGCAAACATAAAAACGCGACTGCCAAGTTCACCCGCGAAATCATCAAGATGCGCATCACGCTGACCTGCACCCCGAAATAAGATAAATCCCTGTAGGCGCGAGGCTGATGTGGCGAGGGGGCATGCCCCCGTTGGGTCGCGAAGCGGCCCCAAAACATCCACCGCAGTGTTTCATCTAAACCGCGATGGCTGTAATACGACCGCTTCGCAGCCGAACGGGGGCAAGCCCCCTCGCCACAAAAGTTGATTGATGCATCGCTTGATGAGCTTATAAACGAATTTATCGATGCGTTATAGCAGTTATTTGCGCTTTTTCATCGATATGACTCTGTTTAATCTCCACTCCATCGCCTTACAGCATTCTCAGATGGAGCCTACAAGCCATGTCCAACGTTCTGATCATCGAAAGCAGCGCCCGTCAGCAAGATTCGGTTTCGCGTCAACTGACCCAGACCTTCATCAGCCAGTGGAAAGCTGCGCACCCGGCCGATCAGATCACTGTTCGTGACTTGGCCATCAATCCGGTGCCGCACCTCGACAGCAACCTGCTTGGCGGCTGGATGAAAGCGGCGGACCAGCGCAACGACGTCGAACAGGCTTCGCTGGACCGCTCCAACCAATTGACCGATGAATTGCTCGCTGCCGACGTGTTGGTAATGGCCGCGCCGATGTACAACTTCGCGATCCCGAGCACTCTCAAAGCGTGGCTCGACCACGTGCTGCGGGCCGGCGTGACGTTCAAGTACACCGACACTGGCCCGCAAGGCCTGCTCACCAACAAACGCGCTTACGTGTTGACCGCTCGCGGCGGCATCTACGCTGGCGGCCCGGCGGATCACCAGGAACCGTACCTGCGCCAGGTCATGGGTTTCATCGGCATCCACGACGTCACGTTTATTCACGCCGAGGGCATGAACCTGGGCGGCGACTTCCAGGAGAAGGGCTTGAACCAGGCCAACGCCAAGCTTTCCCAAGTCGCTTGAGGTTTTTAATCGCCAGATAATCGCTGGCTGTTCAAGTGACCTGGCGCAACCCCTTCAAGGCTTTACGCGCATCGACCTCCCTTTGCACTTGTTGCTCATGAGTGCTGTAGCCCGATTGAACGCATTAGCGAGATCGGGCTTTTTTTTGCCCGGGATTTGCGTGTTCTCGCGGTTGATGACAAAACCCGCTATCGTCGCCGCCATTCAAAACGAGGCGAGCATGGGCTATCTACTTTTTGTCACGCTGATCCAGGCGTTTTCCTTCAGCCTGATCGGCGAATACCTGGCCGGGCACGTCGACAGTTACTTCGCGGTGCTGGTGCGAGTGGTGCTGGCGGGGCTGGTGTTTATTCCACTGACGCGCTGGCGCTCGGTCGAGCCGGCGTTCATGCGCGGCATGTTGCTGATCGGCGCGTTGCAGTTCGGCGTGACCTACGTCTGCCTGTACCTGAGTTTTCGCGTGCTGACGGTGCCGGAAGTCTTGCTGTTCACCATCCTCACGCCGTTGCACGTGACGCTGATCGAAGACGCACTGAACCGCCGCTTCAACCCGTGGGCGCTGGTCGCCGCGCTGGTGGCCGTGGCCGGCGCGGCGGTGATTCGTTACGACCGCATCAACCCGGACTTCTTCATGGGTTTTCTGTTGCTGCAACTGGCCAACTTCACCTACGCCGCCGGGCAAGTGCTCTATAAACACTTGGTCGCGCGGCATCCGAGCGACCTGCCGCATTACCGACGCTTTGGCTATTTCTACCTCGGCGCATTGGCGGTGGCGTTGCCGGCGTTCCTGCTGTTCGGCAAACAGAATTTCTTGCCCGAAGCGCCGCTGCAATGGGGCGTGCTGGTGTTCCTCGGGTTGGTTTCGACGGCGCTGGGTTTGTATTGGTGGAACAAAGGCGCGTGCCTGGTGAACGGCGGGACGCTGGCGGTGATGAACAACCTGCACGTGCCGGTGGGTTTGCTGATCAATCTGCTGATCTGGAATCAGCACGAAGAGCTGGGGCGACTGTTTCTCGGAGGCTCGGTGATTCTGATGGCGGTGTGGATCAGTCGGTTGGGTATCCGCAGACCTTTGGCCGCCCACTAAACCTGTAGGAGTGAGCCTGCTCGCGATGGCTGAGTGTCAGTCGGCATCTTCATCGGCTGACACACCCCTATCGCGAGCAGGCTCACTCCTACAAGGGAATATGTGGTGCTACATCAGGTGTTTTTCCGGCTCCGGAATGTGGCTCGCACCCAGCACCGCCGGCAGCAACCCGGCCCTTAAATCACCGCCACTCGGCTGCTGATACAGGTTCAAGCCAAACTCCGGCAGCACCGCCAGCAGATAATCGAAAATATCGCCCTGAATCCGCTCGTAATCCGCCCACACCGTGGTGCGGGTGAAACAGTAGATTTCCAGCGGAATGCCCTGCGCCGTGGTTTGCATCTGGCGGACCATGCAGGTCATGTTCGGCTGGATCTCCGGATGACTCTTCAGATACGCCAAGGCATAAGCGCGGAACGTGCCGATATTGGTCATCCGCCGCCGATTGGCCGACATTGCCGCAACGTTGCCCTGGGCTTCGTTCCATGCCTTGAGCTCGGCTTGTTTGCGGCCGATGTAGTCGGTCAACAGATGCACCTGCGACAGCTTCAACTCTTCGTCATCGCGGACAAATCGCACGCCGCTGGCGTCGATAAACACGCTGCGCTTGATCCGCCGCCCGCCGGACTGCTGCATCCCGCGCCAGTTTTTGAACGACTCGGACATCAGCCGCCAAGTCGGAATCGAGACAATGGTTTTATCGAAGTTCTGCACTTTGACTGTGTGCAACGTGATGTCCACCACATCACCGTCGGCGCCGACTTGCGGCATCTCGATCCAGTCGCCGACCCGCAGCATGTCGTTGCTGGTCAGCTGCACACTGGCGACGAACGACAGCAGCGTGTCCTTATAGACCAACAAAATCACCGCCGACATCGCGCCCAGACCCGAGAGCAACAGCAGCGGCGACCGGTCGATCAGCGTCGCGACAATGATGATCGCGCCGAGCACGTACAAGACCATTTTCGTCAGCTGCACGTAGCCTTTGATCGAGCGGGTGCGCGCGTGTTCGGTGCGCGCGTAGATGTCCAGCAGCGCACTGAGCAGGGCGCTCGCCGCCAGCAGCAGGAACAGAATGGTGAAGGCCAACGCGACATTGCCGAGGAAAATCAGGCTGGTTTTGCTCAGTTCCGGCACCAGATAGAGGCCGAACTGGATCACCAGCGACGGCGTCATTTGCGCCAGCCGATGAAACACCTTGTTGTGCCGCAGGTCGTTGACCCAGTGCAGCGCCGGTTGGCGGCCGAGCATCTTGGTCGCGTGCAGCATCAGGTAGCGCGCCACTCGTCCGAGGACCAGCGCGACGATCAGCAGCAGCATCAGCGCCAGGCTGGAATGCAGGAGCGGATGCCGGTCGAGGGCGCCCCAAAGGTCTTGGGCATTGAGCCAGAGCTGTTTGATATCCATGGGTGAAAACGGTTCTTCTGTGGGTTGCGTCGGGGCGATTAGAGCATTTAAGACGCTGCGGATGACGTTTGGAGACTCATCGGGCAACAAAAAAGCCACTGTTTACTGTCGTTTGCATAAAGAAACTCGGCCTGCGCGCTCGAAACCGGTAACCTATGCAGCTGTTTTTTTGTATTTCTTCGAGGTAGCACCCGTGTTTTCCGATTTCGCCCTGCACGAACGCCTGCTAAAAGCTGTGGCCGAGCTTAAATTTGTCGAGCCAACGCCTGTGCAAGCAGCGGCTATTCCGCTGGCGCTGCAAGGGCGTGACCTGCGGGTGACAGCGCAAACCGGCAGCGGCAAAACCGCTGCGTTCGTTTTGCCGATCCTCAACCGCTTGATCGGCCCGGCCAAAGTCCGCGTCAGCATCAAGACGCTGATCCTGCTGCCGACCCGCGAGCTGGCCCAGCAGACCATCAAGGAAGTCGAACGCTTCGCCCAGTTCACCTTCATCAAGTCCGGCCTGATCACCGGCGGTGAAGACTTCAAGGTCCAGGCCGCCATGCTGCGCAAGGTGCCGGACATCCTCATCGGTACGCCGGGGCGGATGATCGAGCAACTGAACGCTGGCAACCTCGACTTGAAAGAAGTTGAAGTGCTGGTCCTCGACGAAGCCGACCGCATGCTCGACATGGGTTTTGCCGAAGACGTGCAACGTCTGGTGGCAGAGTGCACCAATCGCCAGCAGACCATGCTGTTCTCCGCCACCACTGGCGGTTCGGGCCTGCGCGAGATGGTCGCCAACGTCCTGAACAACCCTGAACACTTGCAGCTCAACAACGTCAGCGACCTGAACGCGACCACCCGTCAGCAGATCATTACCGCTGACCACAACCAGCACAAAGAACAGATCGTCAACTGGCTGTTGGCCAACGAGACCTATCAGAAGGCCATCGTGTTCACCAACACCCGGGCCATGGCCGACCGCATCTACGGCCGTTTGGTGGCGCAGGAATACAAGGCGTTCGTGCTGCACGGTGACAAGGACCAGAAGGATCGCAAACTGGCGATCGACCGTCTGAAGCAGGGCGGCGTGAAAATCCTCGTTGCCACCGACGTCGCCGCGCGCGGCCTCGACGTGGAAGGCCTGGACCTGGTGATCAACTTCGACATGCCACGCAGCGGCGACGAATACGTACACCGTATCGGTCGTACCGGGCGTGCCGGCAACGATGGCCTGGCGATCTCGCTGATCTGCCACGGCGACTGGAACCTGATGTCGAGCGTCGAGCGCTACCTCAAGCAGAGCTTCGAGCGCCGCACCATCAAGGAAGTCAAAGGCACCTACGGCGGACCGAAAAAGGTCAAGGCCTCGGGCAAAGCCGTTGGCGTGAAGAAGAAAAAAGTCGACGCAAAAGGCGACAAGAAGAAAACCGGCGCCAAGGCCCCGACCAAACGCAAAATCGCCAACCGCCCGAAAACCGACGCGCTGTCGCTAGTGAGCAAGGACGGCATGGCCCCGCTAAAGCGCCGCAAGCCGGAAGCGCCTGCTGCTGAGTAAACCTGAGGCAAGGACCTGCTGTGGTGAGGGGGCTTGCTGTGGCGAGGGGGCTTGCTGTGGCGAGGGGGCTTGCCCCCGTTGGAGTGCGAAGCGCTCCCGTTTTTTGTTCAGGCTCGCTACACAACCCAACGGGGGCAAGCCCCCTCACCACAAAAGCTTGCGCACCACAGGTTCAGTGCAACGCCTGCTGACCCAATAAAAAACCCGGACAATGTCCGGGTTTTTTTATACCCAACGTTTATCAGCTCCCGAGCAAACCACTGCTGTCAGCATCAAAACCCTGCTTGGCCCGATCAGCCGCCGGTTTGAGCAACGCCAGCAGCGCCGCTTCGCTGTACAACTGAGTGACCGCCAATTCCTTCGGCGTCGGCTCAATCGGGATCAGCACATCTTCACCGTCGGCATGCAGCCAGATCGCCACCAGATGAATCGCCGAGACAAACAGCACACGCAATTCGACGGTTTTACCCTGCAATTGCGCCGACTGTTCCGCCAGTTTCAGCGCGCCAACCGTGGCGGCCGCGATGGCCCCGTGGTTCAGCGAGGCGAACTCAACGTGGCCGTGCACGTCCGCCAGTTGCGCATCGGCAATCGTCACGCCGTCAGCGAACACCAGGTAATGCCAGTCGCCGACCTTGGCATCTTGCAGACCTTTGCCGTGGCTCAAGTCCTCCAGACTCAGCGAGTAACCGCGATAGGCCTCGCTGAGGCTGATCTTGCTCGCGGTCGCATTGGCAAACTGGCGGTTAACCCCGAAACCGTTGGTGTGCAGCGCCGCTTGCAGCGCTGGGCGTAATGTTTGCACGCCGTTGGAAGGCGCCTTTGGATAAGTCAGTTGCATGATCTCGCCCTCCTAGTTTTTCGCGGTGAAGTAAGTGTTGGTCCAGTTGCCGCCGCCGTTATACGAACCGGGGAACGAATTCAGCGCGCGCGTCGAATAGCCGTAGATCGAATCGGCGATCAACAGGTAGTTGCCGTTGGTCCCGTAGATCGTCAGGAAGTGCGCGCCACCGCCGTACCAGGCACAGCGCAGACCAATCGGTCGGCCCATGTTGATCTGGTTCTGAATCGCCGACATCTGCAGCGAGCCCTGATTCATCCCGTTGAAACTGCGCGTGGTGCGCAGCGCCGAATCGAGATAGCCATAGACGTTGCACGGGCCCGGTTGATTGCAGCAATTGCGATCCAGGTTAGCGCTCGCCACACCGCATTGCGTCCACGACCCGGTGCCGTAATAGTTGCCGACCGACGCCGACACTGCGGCCCAGCACCAGTTGCTTTGCGTTTGTTGCTGCATCGTGAAGTTGAGGCTGGCGGCGGCCTGCGCGTTGAGCGGTGCTGCCGATTTGGCGTCGACCAGTTGCGCGTCGAGCAAGTGATCGAGCAGGCACCTTGGCAGGGTTTCGCCGGTGAATTGCGTTGCTTCAGTGGTTAACATTTTTCAATCCTCCATGAGAGAAAAAACAAGCTCCAGCTTGTGATGGTGTTGCGATTTTGCTGAGCCGCTGATGGCGGGCTCGAAGTAACATTAGGATGTAATATGCGTTAACGCAAACATAAAAATGCATTAATGCAAAATCATGCGCAAAAAAATGCAGCCTGAAGCATCTGCCTGAGGCTGCTTTTGTGATCTGGCTGTTAGCTGTCGGCCTTCTTCTCGGCAGTCCCCAACTCTTTCAGGCGCTGATCGATCAACTGGCACTTGTCCGGTAGATCGGCGCTGGCGGTGCCGAGATCCATCTTCTGCAATTCGTCGTTGATCTCTTTGGCTTTCTCAGGGTTCTGCTGAGTGAGCTTGGTCACTTCCTTGGCCAATTGCTCACGTTTGATCGTGGCTTCTTCAGGCGTGCAGGCCCAGGCGGGCAAGGCGCAGGCGAGGGTGGCGGCGAGTGTCAGTTTGAGTAAGGTTTTCATCGGCGAGGCCTCGGGGTTCCGTGTCGGGCGGGTTATTCGGTTGAGGGTGAAATGGCATGAAAAGTTCAGCTTGTTGGCATCGGCACGGCGAGTAGAGCTGAATGCTCTCGCACAATCAACCGTCCGCATTCTTTCAATAACGCGTTAGTATCGACGCCAATCATTAAGGAGCCCATACATAATGCGCGGCAGTGAATACGCCCAGCTACGGGCTTTCGTAGCGGTGGTCGAGCATGGCAGTTTCGTGCGGGCGGCCGCTCATCTCGGCATGTCGGCGTCGGCCCTGAGCCAGACCATCCGCCAGCTCGAAGAGCGCCTCGACGTGCGTTTGCTCAATCGCACCACGCGCAGCGTCTCGCCCAGCGATGCCGGCGCGCGGCTGTTGTTGCGCTTGCAACCGGCACTCAACGAAGTGGACGCGGCGCTGGCCGGCATTGCGCAGACGCCCGGTGCGCCGCCCAGTGGACGTTTGCGCATCAACGCGCCGAGGGTGGCGGCGGTGCACTATCTGGCGCCGTTGCTGGGGCCGTTCCTCAATACGTATCCGGGTGTGAGCCTCGACATCGTCACGGACGAACGCCCGGTGGACGTGGCGGGCGGTGGTTTTGATCTCGGCATTCGGCTCGGGGAAAGTCCCGACGACGACCTGATCGCCTTGGAGCTCAGCGGCCACTTGGAAATGATGGTGGTCGCCTCACCGGCCTATCTCGAGCAGTTCGGCACGCCGCACACGCCTCACGATTTGAGCGAGCATCAGTGCCTGTCTTTCCGCGAAGCCAGCGGCGGCAGTCTTTATCCCTGGGATTTCGAGCGCGACGGCGAACGGCTGGCGATTTCGATCAATGGTCCGTTGGAGGTCACCGAGCCGGAAATGCTCACCCGCGTGGTGCTGGCAGGGGCGGGCATTGCCTACCTGTTCGAGCATCAGGTGCGCGAGCACATCACTTCCGGGCGGCTGGTGCATTTGCTGGCGGAATGGACGCCGGCCTTTCCCGGGTTTTACTTGTATTACCCCAAGCAACGGCAGACGGAGGCGGCGTTGCAGGCGTTTGTGGATTTTGTGAAGAAGCCGCTGCGGCCGGATTCTTGATCCGCCTGTGGGAGAGAGCCTGCACGGCCTACCAGCGCTGCGATGTTGAATGCCCGTGAGCAGGCTCGTTCCCACATTGGAGCGGATGGGTGATCACTTTTTATGGCAGCAACTGGACGAGTTCTGTCCGTCATATTTGTCATGGTGTTTCACCCACTCCATGATTTCCTCCTCGTTACGGCCCTTCGGCGTCAGGTCGAGGTAGTTGTATGCGCCGACCAGCAGGTCCAGACCGCGTGCATAGGTTGAGTAGGTGTGAAAAATGTCGCCACTTTCGTTGCGATAAAACACGCTCAGCCCGGGGAGTTCTTCCTCGGTCCAGTCGGATTTTTCGTAGTTGTACGTAGCCTTTCCCGCCGCGACATCCTCGGCCCGGGCGGAGACGCCAAAGTCGTAGTTGAAGTCGCAACCTTCTGACGACAGCCAGTCGAACTTCCAGCCCATACGACGCTTGAAAGCCTGGAATTCGGCGAACGGTGCGTGGGAAACCGCCACCACTGCGACGTCATGATGGGCCAGATGCAAATTGGCGCCGTCGATGTGGTCAGAGAGGAACGAGCAACCGTCACAGCCTTCGTCCCAGCCCTTGGCGAACATGAAGTGATAGATCACCAGTTGGCTGTGGTCGCCGAACAGATCGGTGAGTTTCAGTTCGCCGTTGGGGCCCTGAAAGTGGTAATCCTTGTCGATCTTGACCCAGGGCAGGGCGCGTCGTTCGGCGCTGAGCCGGTCGCGTTCTTTGGTGAAGGCTTTTTCGTCGGCCAGGTGTTGCTTACGGGCGGCATTCCATTCTTCCCGCGATACCACGGGATGATTCTGCATGTTCATCGGATTTCTCCTGCGCAGTGTGGGGCGTTCACTTACACAGCCTAGTCGTCTGAGGTGCGCGGATTTCGACATACCACCGGTCGGCACTGCTCGAAAACCCGGCTGAACGGCTGCCGGCCGCGCGGGTCACAACCAATGAAGGCCATCACACACTCTGGCTTGGAGGTTGAAAGGATGACGACTTATAACTGGGATTTGATCGAGCGCTTGTTGCACGAAGTGCAGCACGCTGACAGCAGCTTCGCCCCACGGGCTTATGCCGAGGATCACGCCGCTGCCAAGGCAAATGAAGAGGACGGTGCGCCAGCCGAGAACCTTGATCACCTTAAAGCGGTGGCCGGCGAGTACGAAAAGTTACTGCTGGAACGGGGTTTTATCGAGTCTCTGCCGGAAGACGAGGGTGGCACTGGTTCCAACTACAAATTGACGCCGCGTGGCTCGAGTCTGCTCAGCCTGATCGACAGCAGCATTCCGGGTAACGACCATCCACGCCAAGTGCTGGATGAACAGGAAGATGCGCTGGATGAGCTGACGTTTGACGAAGTCGCATCGAAAGCGCAAATCGCCTGATCACCACAAAACCCATGCAGGAGTGAGCCTGCTCGCGATAGCGGAGTGACATTCGACAGTAGCTTCGAATGTTATCCCGCTACCGCGAGCAGGCTCCTTCCTGCATTTGATCTGCGTTCGGTTTAGCTTTGCTTGGCGGCTTTCAGGCATCTCAGATCGTTGAAGTCTTTTCTCACACCTTCGATCTTCTTCAACAGGCGCTGGCGCTGTTCCGGCGTGCTCTCGGCCATCAAATCCACCAGCAAGCTGCGCGCTTGTGCTTCGGTGTTGTCGTAGGCCTGCCGGTAAGCCGGTGTCCATAAACTCTCGCGATTGACCAGAAGCGTCTCGATTCGTTGTGGGAATTCTGCACTTTGGCGCTGCGCCACGGCTGCGCTGAACTGGTTCTGCCAATGGGCGCGGTTGGCGATCCATTGCTGATTCTGATCACCCAAGGCGTTCGACCACGCGCTTACACGCTGCTGCTGAGTCGGGCTGAGCGGTCCAAGCCAGTCGTTCAGGCGCTTGTTCATGCGTTCGCTGCGTTCCTTGATCTGCTGCGCGAGCGACGGCTTGAGGTATTCCTCCTGACGCTTGCGCTGGTCCTTGGCAAACGCCTCGTTCATTTCCGCGACTTGCTGATCATCCAGGCCCTTCAGCAATTGAATGGCCGACGGGGTAATTTCCTTGGCCGTCTGCGCAATCGCCTGTTTGGCTTCCTGAGTGCGCGTCTTGAGCGCCTCGTCGGTGACCTGGTTGGCCTCGACCATTGCCTGCAACCGGTCGAGCCAATCCAGATAACCGGGGAGTTGCGTGGTGCAATGCCAACTCAGGTGTTCCTTGAGGCGCTCGTTGAACCAGCCTTTTTGCTCGCCGCTCATGTCCAGGTAGTCGCCGAGCGTCCACGGAATGATCACGTCAAGGTTGCGGTAAGCCAGGCCAACGCGGCTGCACGCGCCGAGGGCGAGGCTGATGATGAGGAGGAGGGCGACGCGTTTGAACCAGCACGACATGGTCGAGTCCTTGCGAAAGCCTGGCTTCTGAGGGGTTGTCTATCAGAACGCAAGATAAGCCCGGCAGTTCAAGCCGATCAATAAAAGGCGCGTTCAGCCTTCAACGTGACCAGCCCGTCGCACTGACTGTTGTGCCCGGAATAGGCCGAACAATCGCTGCCGCTGAGGTTGGAGTCGCTGTAGATCAAGTCGAGGTCGACGCCCATGAAGGCGCGGGACAATTGCAGCGACCAGTCGGTAAAGCTGCTGATCGAACCACTGTCGACCGAGACCGGCGTGTTCAGTTGGTGGGTGGTGTATTTCATGCTGATGCCGATGCCGAACGGCTGGTTGCCACCGAGGTCGGCGAAGACCGTGCTGTTCTGTTTGTCGGGATCGTTGCTGAACGCCGCGCCGAAGCGGCTGCCGAGAAAAGTCAGGCCGCCGAACAGCTCCTGGCTGTCGAGCGTATCCACTTTCGGGTAGCTGTATTGGATCATGCCGACTTCGTAGCCGAGGGTGCGGTCGAAAGGCTGCTTGAAACCCATATAGGAATCGATTTCAAGGTTGCTGCCCGGATTCAGACCGGCGCTCGGTGACCACTGGCCGACGTAGAAACCGCTGTCGTGGCTGAGGTCGAGGCCGCCGTGGAATGAACCGGTGGCGGCGGGCTTCACCAGCCCTTGGGCCATGCTGCGGCTGGGGGTGGTGCCCAATTTCAGATCGAAGTCACCCAATTCGCGCTGGAAGATTTGCGCGCTGGCTGACGAACACGACAAGAGGAGGCTGCCGAGCAATAGATAAGAGGGTTTGAGCATGCATCACTCCATGAACAGCGAGGAGCAGGAACCAAAAACCTACTGAAACGCTTGATCTAGACGTGTGCAAGCATACCGGCGAATGCTCGGCATCGAAGGCCGTTCGTCGATTTTTGCAATATTGAGGTTTTTTGCGCG
This sequence comes from Pseudomonas sp. 43NM1, assembly GCF_002836905.1. Classification (NCBI taxonomy): domain Bacteria; kingdom Pseudomonadati; phylum Pseudomonadota; class Gammaproteobacteria; order Pseudomonadales; family Pseudomonadaceae; genus Pseudomonas; species Pseudomonas sp. 43NM1. The sequence goes on from NZ_MKGS01000202.1 coordinate 18,839, forward strand.
GGGTGCGGAGGGCGTTTCGGGAGTGGATCAGAAGTGTTGCGGGGAGGTTCCAGTCCAAGCGCTTCGAAGCTCAAAGCGCTTATGGACCAGTTGAAGCAGGCCTTACTTTTTGCCGAGCGTGATTTGCTTGGACGGGCCGAATGTCTGGCCGCTGACGCCTTTGGCAATTTGCTGGATCTCGCCACCAGACTTGAGGAAAGCAGCGATCTGATTGTTGATCGATTCGCTGGTTTCAACGGCTGGGGCTGGCTTTGCTTTGCTGTTGGATGCTTTTACACGCATGGCGGCCATTAACCTGTAGAAAATTAACTTGGCCAGGCATAGTACAGGAAATACTTGACAATTGCTTGGCAAATATCCCCCTGAAATAACCGAGGCTATTGCTCGATTATTCGCAAATTATTGTTCGAAATATCCGCCTAACCTGCTGTTTTAAATAACAACAACGCGATTCGCATGGTGCCTGCGCAGCAGCAGATATCGATGAGGACCGAGCAACCCGTCGGACGAGCGGCCGTATCACCTTCGAGCAGCCCAGCAAAATAAAGGCTTGCAGAGGATTTTCTCGCGCCACCGGGCCGGGTGGCGAACGCAGCTCGCAAAACCGGGTAGAATGCCGCCCTCGCAATGAGGGTATTGGAAATGGCTTTAGTCGGGCGCTACAACAGTTTGCAAGTGGTTAAACACACTAACTTCGGTTTATATCTGGACGGCGGCGCGGATGGCGAAATCCTGCTGCCGAATCGTTATATCCCCAAAGATATTCCCAGCGAAGATGAAGATTGGCTCAACGTTTTTGTTTATCTGGACAGCGATGACAAACTTATCGCAACTACCGAAACACCGAAAGTTCAAGTCGGTGAATTCGCCAGTTTGAAAGTCGTTGAAGTCAACAGCATCGGCGTGTTCCTCGATTGGGGTTTGCCGAAGGACCTGTTGCTGCCGTACTCCGAAGAAAAACGCCAGATGACCGCGGGCGAGTACGTGGTCGTGCACGTCTACCTCGACAAGCACACCCGCCGCATCACCGCGACTGCGCGCCTCGATCGTTACCTGGACAAGACGCCGGCCAACTACACGCCGGGTCAGGAAGTTGATTTGCTGGTGGCCGAAGCGACCGACATGGGCTTCAAGGCCATCATCAACAACAAGCACTGGGGCTTGATCCACAAGAACGAAATCTTCAAGTTCATGCGCGCCGGTAAAGAAGAAAAGGGCTTTATCAAGGAAGTGCGCAGCGACGGCAAGATCAGCCTGAGCCTGCAACCGGTTGGCGAAGAAGCCGCCACCAGCCTGAACTCGAAGATCCTCGCCAAGTTGCGCGACAACAACGGCACGCTGCCGATCAGCGACAAGAGCGATCCGACCCTGATCAGCAGCATGTTCGGGGTCAGCAAAGGCAACTTCAAGAAGGCCATCGGCGCGTTGTACAAGAACGGCCAGATCGTCATTCACGCGGATCGCATTGAACTAAGCTGACCTCGCACCGGCCCATGTAGAACATGCCGGAGCAGTAAAACGCTGCTCCCGCGCCGGTGTTCACTTGAGGTCGGTCTGATGAAAAAAATCCTGTTCGCTTACGTCGGCACCCTGCTGGCGTTTCTGCTGCTCGACGGCCTCTGGCTTGGCGTATTGATGGCGCCGACCTATCACGCGCTGCTCGGTTCGCTGATGCTCGAACAACCGCTGCTGGCCCCGGCAGCGGCGTTCTATCTGTTGTATATCGTCGGTTGCGTGATGTTTGTCGTGTTGCCGGCGCAGAGCTGGCAACGCGCGGCGCGGCTCGGCGCATTGTTGGGGCTGGTGGCGTACGGCACGTATGACTTGACCAACTGGGCGACGTTGAATGGCTGGCCCGCGCAACTGGCGCTGATGGACATGGCTTGGGGCACGTTGGCAACTTGTCTTGCTTGCGTTGCCGGATATTGGCTTGCGCGAAAAGCGCTGTAAGCCATCTTGCGCGCGACAACGGCAGTGCTTGCAGGCGGCTTTTTCCGGCCAACTGGTTAATAATCGGCAGCACACATTTTTCGCCCCGGCGATGCCTGGTCAACAGGCACGCCGGGGCTTTGTTTTGACTGTCGAGTGACTGCCATGGATTGTGTTGTCGAGGTGTTCCGGTGAGCGTTACAAGGCGTAGCGCCGATGGCTTTGCCCTGCAAGTGATGCTCGGGCTGTGCCTGATCTGGGGCGTTCAGCAAGTGATGATCAAATGGGCGGCGCCGGACATCGCGCCGGTTATGCAAGCCGCCGGGCGCTCGGGAATTTCCGCGTTGCTTGTAGGAATTCTCATCTGCTGGAAGGGTGGTTGGGATCAAGTCAGCCATACCTGGCGCGGTGGACTACTCGCCGGCGGGCTGTTCGGCCTGGAGTTCCTGTTTATTTCCGAAGGCCTGCAGCTGACGACGGCCGCGCACATGTCGGTGTTCCTCTATACCGCGCCGATTTTCACCGCGCTGGGCGTGCATTGGTTGCTGCCGAGTGAGCGTTTGCGCCCGGTGCAATGGCTGGGGATTGTGCTCGCGTTTATCGGGATCGCTATCGCGTTCGCTGGCGGCGTGTCGTGGGACAACCTCGACCGGCGCATGTTGCTCGGCGATGCGTTGGGCGTACTGGCCGGCGCGGCGTGGGGCGCGACCACCGTGGTGGTGCGGGCCTCACGCCTGTCGGAAGCGCCGGTAACGCTGACCTTGTTCTATCAATTGATCGTCGGTTTTGTCGGCCTGTTGCTGATCGCGGTGCTCAGCGGCCAAGTCACCCACGTCAGCCTGACCACCGTGGCGGTGGCCAGCGTGCTGTTCCAGGGGCTGGTGGTGTCGTTCTTCAGTTACCTGACCTGGTTCTGGTTGCTGCGCCGTTATCTTGCGGCGAACCTGGCGGTGTTTTCGTTCATGACGCCGTTGTTCGGCGTCACGTTTGGCGTGGTGCTGCTGGGCGAAGAGTTAAGCCTTAACTTTGTGATCGGCGCGGTGCTGGTGCTGCTCGGCATCACATTTGTCAGCGCTGAGCAGTGGGTGCGCCGTCGTTTGCGCAAAGCCCTCGGCCAGAACTGAGCGGGCTCAGCGACAAGCCGCCGGCAATCAACAAGCCGCTGCCGGCGACTACCAGGGCTGGTTGCAAACCACCGCTGAAATGGCTGCTGATGGCGGCGAGCAACGGCCCGGCGAGCTGACCCAGGGCAAAGCATGCGGTGAGCAATCCGGCGTTGCGTTGGGTGGCGTGCGGCGCCAATTCCCGCGAGCGTTGCATCACCAGTTGCATGCACGCCAGGAACGGCCCGCCGCAAAGGATCACGCCCAGCGCGAGGCCCAGGCCGCTGCCCAACAAGCAGGCAAATACCCCGAATCCTTGCAGCCACAACGTCGCCATCAGCCAGTGCCGCGTGGCATTCGGGTTGTGCCGACGAAGACTGACGAGTACAACGCCAATCGCCGCGGCGAGGCCGAAGCACGGCCAGAACAAGTCCGCCATCCACTGCCCATTGAGCTGGCCACTGAACTGCGCGTTGGCCATCTGCGAGAGAAAGGTCGCCGGGATGATGTAGCCCAAACCGTACAGCGCGTAGATCACCCCGAGGCGAGCAATGCCTTGATTGCCCGCAGTGCTGACGGTCGGTGCCGAGCTGACTGTGGCAGCAGGTTGCGGCAGGAACGGCAAAATGCCCAACAGCATGACCAGCGCGACGGCGGCATACACCAACCACAAAGTGGCGGACGTTTGCCCCAGCAGGTGTGAGCCCAATGCCAACAAACCTGTGAGAAAAATCCCCAGACCCGGTCCGGCGAATACCAGCGCGCCCAACCGAGGACGGCCAGCCGCAGCGGCTAACGGCTGGCTTAACGCCGTGATCATCACCAGCACCCAGGCGCTGGCCACGCCGGTGCCGAAACGCAAAACAAGGTGCGACCAAAAGCCGTCGGCCCAGAACGATGCCAGCGTCAGCAACACGCACAACCACAAGCCGCCGAGCAGTCGCAGCCTCACGTGGTGGTGACGCCGCGCAAACATCGCGTCCACCGCACCCACGAAGTAGCCGAGGTAGTTGGCCGCAGCAATCAGACCAGCGGCGGTCAGGTCAATTTGACCTTCGCTGAGCAAGTGCGGCAGTTGCGGCGTAAGGGCGAAACGCCCGATGCCCATGGCCATCATCAGTGCTATGAAGCTGGCGGATAAGCGAATCAGCGGACTCATGGTCGGCACTCCTGCAATTGGATCGATGACCGTCAGGCTAGGACTGATTGACTTTCTTTAAAAATGAATAATAGTGAGCAACTTGTTCTGATTTGGAGAGGGTCGTGGAATTCAGCCAATTGCGGATCTTTCAGGCAGTGGCTCAGGAAGGCTCGATCACCCGCGCCGCCGAACGCCTGCACCGAGTGCCGTCGAATCTGTCGACGCGCCTTAAACAACTGGAAGAGCAGCTCGGCGTAGAGCTTTTCCTCCGGGAGCGTCAGCGTTTGCAGCTGTCACCTGCAGGAAAAGTCTTGCTGGATTACACCGCCAAGCTGTTTGCCTTGCATGACGAAGCCAGCGCGGCGGTGCAGGGCGGGCAACCGGCCGGCGACTTTGTGCTCGGCACCATGTACAGCACGGCGGCGATTCACCTGCCGGGATTGCTCGCGCGTTATCACCGCACTTATCCGGCGGTGAACCTGCAAGTGCAGTCCGGCCCCAGCGGCGAATTGCTTGAAGGTTTGCTCACCGGGCGCCTCGATGC
>NZ_MKGS01000203.1:0-23525 GCF_002836905.1 Pseudomonas sp. 43NM1
CTATGGGGCTGAGCGGATGTTGCTGGACCATTGCCTGGCGACGCCGAGGCAGCAACAAGTGCTGTTTCTCGATGCGCCGCCAGCCCTGATTGCACGGTTTCGCGACGCCGGGGTGGATTGCCAGGGCGTCGCGGGGTTGGGGGCGTTGCTGACGCATTTGCGTCAGCGCCGGGCGGAACAGCCGCTGATCAATACGCACAATTTCAAAGGCCTGTTGTTTGGCTGGGTCGGCGCGACGCTGTTGCGTCTGCCGCTGGTGATTACCCAGCACGGCTTCACGCCGCGCAGTCGCAAGCAGAAGTTCTACACCTGGCTGAGCCTGCAACTGTGCCGCACTGCCTCGGTCAACCGGGTGGTCTGCGTCGCTGAAAGCATCGCCACGCTGTGCCGTCAGGCCAGTGTGCGGGCGGAAAAATTGCAGGTGATCCCCAACGGCTTGCCGGCGGCCAACGGGGTGTTGCCGCAGAGCATCAACCGCCAGCGCTGGATCGCCGGTTACGTCGGGCGCCTGAGCAGTGAAAAAGGCCCCGACCTGTTTCTCGACGCGCTGATTCCGCTGTGTCAGCAACACCCGCAACTGGACGCCGTGATGCTCGGCGACGGCCCGGAACGCGAGAGTTTGCTGGAAAGGATCAACGCCGCCGGTTTGCAAAACCGCATCACCCTGCCCGGCTATCAGACGGACATGGGCTTGTGGTGGCGCCGCCTCGATGCGCTGGTGATCAGCTCGCGCACCGAAGGCACGCCGATGATTTTGCTTGAAGCGATGCAGGCCGGCGTGCCCGTGGTCGCGTTTGGTGTCGGCGGAATTCCCGATGTGCTCGAAGAACGGCACAACGGCTTGCTCGCCACGCCGACCGACAGCGCCGCCCTCGCCCGGCAGATCGGCACCTTGCTGAGCGAACCGGCACTGGCCCGTGAATTGAGTGACAACGCAAAACGTACACAACTGGATCGCTATGACCTCAAGGCCCTCGCCGAACGCTGGTCGCAGCTTTATATCCGTACTGCACGGGAAGCACGCGCATGATCTTTCCACTCTCGATCATCAGTCTTTTCGGCCTGGTCTGCCTTGCTCTGCTGGCCAGCCCTTATCCATTCCTCGCCCCCGGCGCGGTCCTCGGCCTGGTCGGCTTCGCGGTGCTGTACCGCAAACCGGCCTGGGGTTTGTTGGGGATTATTGCGCTGGTGCCCTTTGAAGGTTTCTTCAAGGACAACGCCCTCTCCGGGACCAAGTTCATTGGTGCCTCGCTGGCGTTGATCCTGATGCTGCAAGTGGCGCTGCACCAGATTCCCTCGGAACGCCTGCGCAGCAACATCTGGCGTTTCCTCATCTGGTTCATGGTTTTGTACCTGCTCAGCACGCTGAACACCGATGACATGGGCATGTCGCTGGGGCATCTGCGTGAACTCAGCGTCGGCCTGGTGTTGTTCGTGATCACGCTGCTGATCGGCCGCGAACTGAACCTCGACCTGTTCGCCCGCCTGGCGACCCTCAGCGTCACGGCGACTTGCGCCTTGGCGATGTTCTCCAGCAAGTATCAGGATCAGGGCCGCGCCGCCGGCCTGCTCGAAGACCCGAACGCCTTCGCCATGCTGATCGCCTTCGCCGTGCCGCTCGCTTTGCTGCTGGTGATCCGCAGCCCGAACCTGTGGCACCGGTTGTTCTGGGGCGCGTGCTTCGTGCTGCTGCTGGGCGGCATGACCAAAACCGAATCGCGTTCCGGGCTGGTGGTGTTGTTCCTCAGCCTGATGATTGGCGTCTGGCACTACCGCACCGAGCTAACGCGCATCCGCCCTCGGCATCTGGGTTTTGCCATGCTTGGCCTCGTGATTGTGATTCCGCTGGCGATTTACGCGATGCCGGCCGGTTACGTCGAACGCATCCAGTCGCTGAGCATCTTGAGCGCTGGAGCCAAAAGCCAGGACGAATCCCTCGGCCGTCGCGCCTCTTATATCGTCGTCGGCGGCCAGATGATCAGCGAAAACCCGCTGCTCGGCACCGGCCCCGGCACCTTCCCGCTGCACTACGCAACCACCGGTTACGCCAAGGCGTTTTCCGCCAACCGCAAGGTCGGCGACCTCTATCGCCGCGCGCACAACACCTACTTGGAAATCTTCAGTGAACTGGGAATTCCTGCCGGCCTGTTGTTCGTCGGCATGCTCGCCCTCGGCGTCTACAACATGATCCGCGCCCGGCGTGCGTGGATGCTGCGCAACAACGGCAACCAGGCTGACCTGATGACGCACCTGGGCATGAGTTTCCTGTCGCTGGCGTTGTTTCTGATGTTCCTCAGCGCGCCCAACCAGAAGTACGTGTGGATCATGCTCGCGCTGACCAGCGTGTTGCGCCTCAAAGCCGAGCAAGCACCACTGACGGGGGCCAAGGCATGAATCGGATCAGCATTGTTATCCCGATGTACAACGAAGCCCGGCACATTGGCCGCACCCTGCTCGCCGCGCGAAAAGCTGCGGTGGCGGCCGGTGTCGAGTGCGAGTTGATTGTGGTCGATAACGGCTCCGACGATCACGGCCCGCAGATTGCCCGGCAGTTCGGCGCACAGGTATTGGTGCAACCGGGTGTGCTGATCGGCGCGTTGCGCAATCGCGGCACCGCCGTTGCAACCGGCGATTGGCTGGCGTTTATCGACGCCGACGTGGAAATGCCCGAAGACTGGCTGAGCCTGTTGTTCAACCTCGAATCCGCCGCGCAGGCCGATGTCTTCGGTCTCGACCTGCACGCCCCGGCCCAGGCGCCGTGGTACGCCGACGCCTGGCAACGGCGCACGTTGCGCCCGACCACGCAGAAACTCTACGCGGCGCAATGGCTGCCAACCTCCAATCTGCTGATGCGCCGCAGCTGGTTCGATCAGGTCGGCGGTTTTGATGAAAACCTGCGCACCGGCGAAGACAAGGATTTCACCATGCGCGTGCGCGCGGCTGGCGCGCGGTTGCTCTCGGTCAATCAAAGCGTCGCGCTGCATTGGGGATATGAAGCCACGTGGCGCGAATGGATGGGCAAGGAGATGTGGCGCCAGGGCAGTCACCTGCAATTGCTCCGCACCCACGGTTACAGCGTGCGACTGCTGCGTTTTCCGATGTTGTCGCTGCTGGTCTGGCTGCTGGATTTTCTGGCGATCTCGGCGTTGCTCGATGGCTTCCCGCACCACGCCGCCGTGATGGTCACCATCACCGTGCTGCCGAGTCTGGCGCTCAGCCTGCGCCAAAGCATCAAACATCGCGATGTGCTGTTGACCCTGCAACTGTGGGGCCTGCATTGGGTGCGCCTGCACCTGGCCGGCGCCGCGTTTGTCCTCAGTCTGTGTCGTTGGAATGCCAGGAGGCCTGCCCGTGGCTGAATTCATTTTCTGGACGTGCCTGCTCTTGCCGGTCTACGCCTACCTCGGTTATCCGCTGCTGCTGACGCTGCTCGCGCCGTTGTTCGCCGCGCGCCGTCACGACGCTGCGCCGCCGCTGAACATCAGCATCGTGATCGCCGCGCACAACGAAGCGCGGCACATCGAGCACAAGTTGCGCACCCTGCTCGCCCAGGATTATCAGCCGGCGGCGCTGGAAATCATTCTGGTCAGCGACGGCTCCACCGATGACACCGTGGCCTGCGCGCATAACGTCGTCGACCCGCGCATTCGTGTGCTCGACCTGCCGCGCCAAGGTAAAGCCGCGACCCTGAATGCCGGCGTAGCCTTGAGCAGCGGCGACATTCTGGTGTTCACCGACGCCGACAACCAATGGTCGCGCGACACCCTCGGGCATTTGCTCGCGCCGCTGACTGACCCGAAAGTCGGCGCCTGCGCCGGGCACATGGTGATCCCGGTGACCGGCGGTGGCTTGAGCGTCGGCGACAGCCTGTATCGGCATTACGAAGGCTGGTTGCGCCGCGTCGAAAATCGCACCGGTTGCATGGTGTCCGCCGACGGTGCGCTGCTCGCGTTGCGCCGCGAATTGTTCGAAAACGTACCGGCCGAGGTCAACGACGATTTCTTCATCAGTACCTGCGCGCCCGTGGCGTTCAAACGCATCGTCTATGTGCCCGAGGCGCAAGTCATCGACCACGGCGTCGACGAAGCCGACAAGCAATTCCGCCGCCGCCAGCGCGTTACCGTTGGTGGCCTGCAAAGCCTGGCGCAGCGTCGCGAACTGCTGAATCCGCTGAAGCATGGCTTGTATTCGATTGCGTTGATCAGCCACAAACTGATCCGGCGTCTGGCGCCGATCCTCTTGCTGCCGTTGCTCCTGAGCAACCTGTGGCTGTGGGATGACCACGGTTTTTATCAGTTCTGCCTGGTGGCGCAACTGCTCGGTTACGCGGTGGCCATCGCCGGTCTGCTCGATTCACAGCACCGTTTACCGAAACCCTTTCGCCTCGCCGCGTTCCTTCTGGTGACTCTCGCCGGGATGAGCATCGGTCTGTGGCAGTTTCTGCGTGGCCAGCGGTACAGCCAGTGGAACCCCGAGCAAAATCGTTGAGAGGCGCGCGCCATGGCGATCAAACAATTATTAAAACGCACCAGTGGCTGGCTGTACCTCAACTCACCGGTGGGGCGCAATCAGCTGCACGGCGCCGGGGTGATCCTGATGCTGCACCGGGTGCTGGCCAGCGACCGCGCCGCCGACCTGCCGCATCGCAATGAATTGTGCGTCGGCCCGAAGGCCTTCGAGCACTTGTTGGCGTGGCTGAAAAAACACTTCGACTGCGTGCCGTTGATGGACATTCTGCAACCCGGCACACAGCGCTCGGAGCGGCCGAAAGTCACCCTGACCTTCGACGATGGCTGGCGCGACAACGACATCAATGCCTTCCCGCTGCTGCAGAAATACCAGGTGCCGGCGAGCATTTTTCTCTCCACCGATTTCATTGGCAGCCGCCAGCGTTTCTGGTGGGAAAGCATCGGCGAAACCCTGTGGGGGAGTTATGGCGAAACCGCCCGCCATCATCTGATCGAAAGCCTGCTGCAGGTCGGTCGCGCGCTGCCGGTATTGCTTGATGACCTCGACGTCGAGCGCCGCAGCCTGACGTTGCTGCACTACCTGCAAAGTCTGAAAAGCCTGTCGCCCGACGACTTGAACCGGCTGACCTACGAATGCCCTGACGAGTCGATGCCCCAGGCGCTCGACTGGCAACAAGTGCGCGCGCTGGAAGCCTCCGGGCTGGTGCGTTTCGGCCCGCATGGCGCCAGTCACGCGATCCTCACCGGCCTCAGTGATCGGCGCCTCGACGAAGAACTCAGCCGCAGCCGCGAGGCGTTGTTGCTCGGCTGCAATCGGCCGTTGCCGGTCTACTGCTACCCCAACGGCGACCACGACGCGCGGGTTCGCGAGCACGTCGCCGGGCATGATTTCCCGTTCGCCCTCGGCACCGGCACCGGTATTTATCGCGGCGCCAGCGACCCGTTGGCCTTGCCGCGTTTCGGCGTCAGCCAACGCACCGCGCGTAACCCGGAATTGCTCTCGTGGCGCATTTATCGCGGAGCACGGCCATGAGCCGCAGCCATTACCTCAAACACCTGGCCCTGAGCATGGGCACCAAACTGGCAATGATCGGCCTGCGCTTGCTGCGCAACGTCTTGCTCGCGCGGATCCTCGGGCCGAGCGAGCGCGGTCTGTTTGCCCTGCTCAGCACCCTGCCCGACCTGATCAGCGCCGCCACCAGCGGTGGCTTGAATTCGGCGGTCGGTTATCAAGCAGCCAAGCAACGGCCGATGGGTTTGCTGCTGAGCCAAGTGTTGGTGTTCGGTTGCCTGCTGGCGCTGTTGCTGACATTGCTGGTGGTGGCGTTGACCCGTGAATTCGGCAGCGAACTGGACATCACCACGCAGCTCGGTTTGCTCGCCTGGCTGTTGTTGCTGGCGGTGCCGTTGACTGTGCTCAAAAGTGGTTTGCTCACACTGCACAATGCTTCCGGCGGCGTGGTCGCGTTCAACGTCTTGCGCCTGATCGAATCGCTGGCGCCGCTGCTGCTGTTTCTCGCCCTGTTCTGGATGTGGAAAGAAGCGGCGCTCGAAGCGGCGGTGATCAGTTGGCTGGCCGGCATCAGTCTGGTGGTGCTGGCGGGTTGGATCTGGCTCAAACGCAGTCAACCGGTGACGCTGCAATGGGACCGCGCAGGTCAAAATGAACTGCTGCGCTACAGCGCGCGCAGCCATCCCGACTTGTTGTTCCAACAAGTGATTCTGCGTTCCGATTACCTGTTCATCGGCGCCCTGCTCGGCAGCACCGCGCTGGGGCATTACGCGATGGCCAGCGCCGCCGCCGAACTGCTGCTGATCGTCCCGGAAGCGGTGACCACGCCACTGATGAAACGCCTGTTGCAGCAAGAGGCCGGGATCGAAAAAGTCACGCCACTGGCGCTGCGCCTGACCGCGACAGTGATGCTCGGCGCGTGCCTGAGCATGGCGGTGATTGGCGAATGGCTGATCGTCACGTTGTTCGGCGCCGCCTATCAACCGGCGTATCCGGCGTTGCTGGCGCTGCTGCCGGGGCTGTTCGGCTTGTGCTACGCGAGCATCCTGCGCCTCGACCTGCTGGGCAAAAATCGTCCCGGCACGATCTCGCTGATGATGGGCCTGGGTGCGGTGCTCAACCTCGCGCTGAACCTGCTGTTGATCCCGACTTACGGCATCGTCGGCGCCGCTGCTGCTTCATCCGTCGCCTACCTGGCGGTGACTGTGGCGATGCTGGTGCTGTATTGCCGCTTGAGCGGCGTGCCGGTCTGGCAAACCCTGATTATTCTGCCCAGCGACATCACGCCGATGCTGCTGATGCTGCAACGGAAATCGGCATGAAATCGGTGTCGCGGCTGCTCGCGCTCGGGCTCACGTGCGGGCTGAACCTGTGCCTGACGCTGGGCGCGCACGCGGCGCCGATGCATTGGGGCGAGATTCGTGACGGCAGTCTGTACCTGCAAGCCAATCGCCCCGACACGGTGACCGTACGCTGGGCGCCGGCGTGGCAGGCCGACGCCAACGAAGAACGGATCTATCTGCTCGATGGCCAAGGCAAACTGCAGGGCGAACGCCTGATCGCCGCGACCGAATCGCGCGGCAAGCAGAGCTGGCCGCTGCTACCCGGCGCGGCGAGTTATCGACTGGAAATTCCCGGCTACAGCTTCCGCCATTACAAGGTCGAACACGACGACAGCACGGTTGCGTTGTTCGCCCCGGCCAAGGTGCATTTCAGCGCCGAAACCCATGACGGCACCGAGCTGTATTTCAAAGTCGCGCCGGGAGAACGCGCGGTGCTTGCCGGCAAGTTCCATGGCGGCGTCAGCACCCTGCAAGCGCAACGGCTGAGCGACAAACTGCAATTGCTGCTGCCGCTCAAACCGTATCGCGCCTATTGGCAATTCGATGAGGTTGAACTGCCGGTGGCTGCGACCGAACAAGTCTGGCGCCTGCGGTTGCGCGGCAGCGGCAAAGCGGCGTTCTGGCTCGACGGCACGGCTAATCTGTTCGCGCAAAATCCGCAGCAACTCAAGCCGCTGCGCGAGGACGCCGGCCAGACCCAATTGACCTTGCACAACGAGCTGCTCGGGCCGACGCCGAACCTGGGTGTCGCCCTGCCCTACGTGATGCCGCCGCCGTCGAGTTTTGCCGTGCTCGATGCGCTCAAGGCACGCTCGGCGAGCTACTACAGCTTTGTCGACGTCACTCAGAAACAACCGAAATATGAGAACAAATTCCGCCAGCTCTATCAGCAGCGCTTTGGCATAACCAACGACATCACGTTGCTCGCCGGCAGCCAACGCCAGGCCGATTTGCGCGCCGACACCATGAGCAATGCCGGCCTCGACGCCTGGCTCGCCGCCACCCGCGCGCTCGGTGGCAAAGGCACGCATTACATCGGTTTCGCCGACGAGCCGAACCTCAATTACCCGGACTACCCCAGCTATCAAAGCATCTTCAACAGCATGGCCAAACAAGTGCGCAGCAACCCGGCCAACGCCAAGGCTGGCGTGCGCATCGCCATGCCGGCCACCTCGCGGTTGGTCAACGGGCCGTTCGCCGACAACGCGGCCGACAAGCGTGGCATCGACTGGGCGAAACGCATGCTCGCCGAATCCGCCGATCAGGTCGATGCGCTGGCGTGGCACGAATGGATGATTCGCGACTTGCTCGCCACCCGGGTCTACCGCGACAGCGTGCGCCGCGCCGCCGACCTTGTCGGGCTCGACGCCAAGGGCCGGCCGCGCAAGGCGTTGCTGCTCGACCAGACCAACATGTCCAGCGGCTCCAGCCTCAGCCCTTACGACCAGGAAACCCATTACGCCTCGCTGTGGTGGGCGTCGGTGGTGATCAATTCGTCGCAGGACGGCTTGCTGGAAATGCTCAATTTTTTCCAGGCCGCCGATGAGCCGAACTACCCCAAGGGCATGTTCAAAGTCATCAATGACAACCAGTTCGTGATGAAACCAGTCGGCTGGGCACAGCAGTTTATTCAGGAACATTGGTTGCACAGCGTGATGCGCCTGGAGAACAGCGCGTTTGAAGTCGATGCGTTGGCGATGGGCAGCGAACTGCAACGCAGCGTGCTCGGCGTCAACAAAGCGAAACGTCTGCAGCAGGTCAGCCTGGCCGGGTCGAAGTGCCCGTTGGCCAACGGTTCGCTGCGCTACTTCGGCGCCGATAACCGCAGCCGCGACGCGCCATTCAGCTGTGATAACGGTCGCCTCAGTTTCGATTTGCCAGGTGAAACCCTGTTCGCGCTGAGCTGGAGCGCCCAATGAGTAGTTGTCGATTGAATTGCCGCGCCGGTCTTGCGCCGCGCGACGCATTACTCCACCCACGGACCATCCCGTCAGGAGTTCAGCACATGGGTATTTTTCGCAAACTCAGCGAGCACCTCAAACAAAAAGGCCTGCGCGCCACCCTTGCCAAGATCTGGAAGCACTTCTTTTTTGCCCACCAGGAGCTGCTATGGATGGAGCGTGATCTGGTGACCCCGGTGCCGCCGCACAAGCTGCGACCCTACGCGCCGCTGCGCCTGGTGACGATTACGCCGCACAACACGATGGCCTTCAGCAAACACTTCGGCGACCGCGTCGGCACCATGGCCGAACTGGCCGCCGAGGGTCACACCGGGCACATGTACCTCAATGAACAGGGCGAAGCGGTCGCCTTCATCTGGGGCAGCAAGGTCAATTACCACGACCGCCATTATTACGGTTGCTGGTTCCCGGTGCGGCCCGGCGAGTTTTTCGAGTTCGGCGGCGAGCAGATTCGCGCCTATTGGGGCACGACGCTGTCGGTCGATCTGCAACTGAATCTGTGGCAAGCCATGGCCGCTCAGGGCTGCAACAAAGTCGTCGACGTCTGCGAGTACCAGAACATTCCCGCCCTCAAATTGCACATTCGCATGGGCTACAAGGAGCAAGGTCGAATCATGAACGTCTATACATTGTTTGGCCGCTGGCGCCTCTACCGGGAAACGACCTATAGCGGTTCGCGCCTGGATGCCTTGCGCAAACCGGCGTCCGCCGCTGTCACCGCGTCGGCGGCCTGACCGATGGCGGCGCGATTTGAATGGCGCACTTCGCTGTGCGCCGCAGACTTTCCGGCAGCGGCTTACGAGGCGTTGCGTCTGCGTGTGACCGACCACACGCCGTTCAACACCTTGGCCTGGCTGGGCGCCGCCGAAAAGGCCCTCAACCCCGGCGAGCAATTGCACGTGCTGCTCGGCTGGCAGGGCGATGAATTGGCGCTGTGCCTGCCATTGGTGACGACCACCGAACGCTTCGGCGGTCTGTCGTTTCGGGTGGTGCATCACCTCGGCTACCCGCTGACCGATCGTCTGGCGCTGCTCGCCTGCCTCGATGCCGAGAGCATCCGCAAAGCGCTGATCGTGATCCGCCGCCGCTTGCCCCACGCATTGCTGCAACTTAACGAGCTGTCCGAACCGACCGGCGAAGAAAGTGCCCTGACGGTGTGGATGGCGCACAGCTCCACCGGCGAACGGCGCTTGAGTTGCAAGGTGCCGGTGCACCTGATCAGTGAAGCGGATCGCCAGGAAGTGTCCGGCGATCCGCGCTACAAACTGCGCCGCGCGCGCAAGCGTATCGCCGCGTGCGGCGCTGAAGTGCGGCGCATCACCCCGGACGCTTTGACCATGGGCCCGCTGTTGCAGGCCATCAGCGAAGTCGAAGCGGTGAGCTGGAAAGGAGATGAGGGCGTGGGCATTTTCGCCGACGACCGCCATCGCCAATGGATGAATCGCGCCTTCACCGCCCTCGCCGCCCAAGGTCTGGTGCGTGTGGTGGTGCTGGAACTCGACGGCCGCTGCATCAGCTATCGCCTAGGTTTGCTGGAGCAGGGTCGGCTGTACGACTACAACCTCGCGTTCCTGCCGCAATACGCTGATCTGGGCAGCGGCCGGGTCTTGCTCGAAGAGTGGATTCGCTGGGGCCTGGACGACAATTGGCGCTGGATCGATGCCTCGCGCGTCAGCCTGGAAAACTCCAGTCATCAACTCCACGAGCGCATGACCGGGCAACTCGAACACTGGCGCTGGAGTTTCTATTCCTGGCGCCCGAGCGGCCTCGCATTAGGGCTGGCATTGCGCTTCTGGCAGCGGCTGAAACCGACCTTGCACAAATGGCGGGTGAAACGTGCGGCAGCCGCTGTGGTGACCACTCCTGCGGTGGCCAAGCCTGCGGCGATTATCGAGAAACCAATGGAGGGCGAGCATGCCTCAGCAAGTCATAGTCAACGCTGACGATTTCGGCCTCAGCCCGTGCGAAAACGCGGTGATTCTCGGCGCGTTTCAGGCTGGGGTCATCAGTTCGGCGACAGCCATGGCCAACATGCCGGCATTCGAAGCCGCGTGCCAGATGGCCCAGCACCCGCTGCTCAAGGGACGCATCGGCCTGCATTTCAACCTGACGTATGGCCGGCCGTTGAGCCAGAGCATTCGCGCGCGCCCGACGTTTTGCGACAGTCAGGGCGGGTTTGATCTGAACCTGCGGCGCCACAGCTTCTGGCTCAGTCGCGAGGACCGCGCGGCGGTGTTGGAGGAACTGCAAGCGCAATGGCAGCGTTGCGTCGACCACGACATGTGCCCCAGCCACATCGATTCGCACCAGCACGTGCACAACATCTGGCCGATTGGCGAGATCGTCGCGCGGTTCGCCGCGCGTCAAGGGGTGGCGGTGCGCCTGGCGCGAAATCTGGGGCAAAACCTGAGTTGGCCGAAGCGGGTGTTCAAGGGTTTGCTCAATCGTCGTTTGCACAGTTTGGCCGGTGTCTCGGCGGACTATGTATGCACGCCCATGGACCTGCGAAATCAGCCGATGCCGACTGACGGCCTGTTGGAAATCGTCGCTCATCCGAACCAGTTGGGCGCCGATTTTGGTGACGCCTATTTGAACCCCGGGGAGTCGCTGACGCAGGTGCTAGAGGGGCGCCTTGCGGGTATCGAGCGGGTGTCGTACGGCGTGTTTCATCGGGACCTGGCCACCCGGACTGCAGTACTGGAATGAGCAACATAAGTTGCAACATATTCAAAGCTGGCGTTTTGATATGAACCGACAGCCTTGATCTATACCCATAAAAAGAACCACCACAACACACCCTGGCTTCGGCCACGGAGGGCTCCATGAACGTCATCGAAAAGCTTCGCGAACGCATCAGGCAAAAGGGCTGGGGCAACCTCTTCAAGGCATTCTGGAAGCGCTATGTGTTCTTCCATTGGGAGCTGTTGTGGATGGAACGTGACTTGGTCAGCCCGGTGCCGCCGCACAAACTGCGGCCCTATTCCGGTTTGCGCAAGGTCGACATCACACCGGAAAACGCGACGGCGTTCGCCAAGCATTTTGGCGACCGCGTCGGGACCATGGCCGAACTCGCCGCCGAGGGCCACACCGGGCACATGTACCTCGACGAGCAGGACGATGCGGTCGGCTTCATTTGGGCCAGCACCCGCAACTACCACGACCGCCACTATTACGGTTGCTGGTTTCCAGTGAAACCGGGCGAGTTCTTCGAATTCGGCGGCGAAATGATCCGCACCTACTTCGGCACCAGCCTGTCGGTGGACGTGCAGATTGCGTTGTGGGAAACGATGGCCGCGCAAGGTTGCGACAAAGTGGTGGACGTGTGCGAAACCCACAACATTCCAGCGCTGAAATTGCACATCCGCATGGGCTATCAGGAACAAGGTCGGGTGACCCACGTCTACGGCTTTTTCGGCGGGCGCTGGCGCTTCTTCCGCGAAACCCGCTACCAAGGCTCGCGCCTCGACCCACTGCGCAAACCGGGCCGGCCAGTGGTGGTATCGGCGGCTGTTTAAAGGCTAGTAATTAAGGGTTAGTAAAAGCTTGAGAGGGGGGGATGGCGCCTGGCGCCATCGCGAGCAGGCTCGCTCCCACAGGGGATTTGTATTGGTCACTGATTACGTGTGCGCAACAAATCACCTGTGGGAGCGAGCTTGCTCGCGAGTGGTCTCACTGCGAAAGCAGATTAACCCGCCAAACCGACAAACATGTCCTGCACGTCATCGTGGTTATCGAGGCCTTCAAGGAAGGCTTCGACTTCAGCCATTTGCTCATCGCTCAAACCGCTGACCGGGTTTTTCGGCTGGTAGCCCAACTTCGCCGCCAACACGGTAAAACCCTGCTCTGGCAAGGCTTTCTGCACGGCATCAAGGTCCGCAGGTTCGGTCAGGAACAGGGTCGTGCCCTCTTCTTCGCCCGGCTCGAAATCCTGTGCGCCGGCCTCGATGGCGGCCATTTCCGGATCGGCGTCAGGGCTGTCCGGGGACGCCTCGATCATGCCGACATGGTTGAAATCCCAGGCCACCGAACCGGAAGCGCCCAATTGGCCCTTGCGGAACGCGACGCGGATTTCCGCGACGGTGCGGTTGATGTTGTCGGTCACGCATTCAACGATCAGCGGCACCTGATGCGGGGCGAAGCCTTCGTAGGTCACGCGATGGTATTGCACGGTTTCGCCCAACAGGCCCGCGCCTTTCTTGATCGCGCGGTCGAGGGTTTCTTTCGGCATCGAAGCCTTCTTGGCCTGCTCAACAACCAGACGCAAGTGGGCGTTGGTGGTGACATCGGCGCCGTTACGCGCAGCAATGGTGATTTCTTTCACCAGTTTGCCGAAGATCTTGCCTTTGGCATTGGATGCCGCTTCTTTGTGTTTAACCTTCCACTGTGCGCCCATTACTCACTCTCTTGATCTGTGGCGCCGAGACATCTATTGGCCGACGCATGGCGGCAAGTTTATACGGCCTAAAGTCGGCAATCGACCAAAAATTCCATGCTGTTTAGCCAAGCCGCGTCGACTTATTCAACAGTGCTTGTAGGGCAAATCTGAAAAGTCGCTTTGCAGGGTCTATTCCTGCGCGCGGTTACGTACCCTCTGCGCCCCGTAATCCATGGCAGAAGCGCACTCGATGCACAACGACAAGGAAAGTCCCTTCACCCTGACGCTGGTCGAGGATGATTTGAGTTGGCAAGTGTTGCAGTTCAGCGGCCACGAAGCCCTCAACCAGCCTTACCGCTTCGACATCGAAGTGATCGGCCTCGCCCCGGCGATGAACCTCGACCGTGTGTTGCAGCAACCGGCCTATTTGAGCCTGGGCGATGGCCAGGGTTTTCATGGCGTGGTGCACAGCGCCAGTCGCGAGCAGCGCGGCGCGCAGCGCATCGGTTACCGACTGGTTTTAGTGCCGCACCTGCAACGGCTCGAGCAAGCACTCAAGCGGCGGGTATTTCAGCAGCTCGACGTGCCGGTGATTCTTCGCCAATTGCTCGCGGAAAACGCCCTGCCCGAGGACAGCTATCGCCTCGAACTGAACACCGGGCATTATCCCGCGCGGCCGTTTTGCATTCAGTACGAGGAAAGTGATTTGGCGTTGCTGCAACGGCTCTGCGAGGAGGAAGGCATTCACTATCACTTCGAACACAGCGGCGCCGGGCATGTCGTGGTGTTCGCCGATGACAGTTCGAGTTTTCCTCAAGCGCCGGTGATCACGCCGTTTCAGGGCGACGCTTTTGCAGAACCGTCATTTGTTGCAATCAACGAAATGTTCCAGCGCCTGGATTCGCCGCCGATTCCACCGCTGTACGGCGCCAATAATCGCGGCATGCAGGTGCTCAGCGCTGAAGCGGCCAATCATCCGCCGAGCGAAAAACCCAGACTGATCGGGTATCCCGGCGCAGGGCAAATGCACAGCGAACAACGCAGCCGCCGAACATTGCAGCAGTTGCGCTGCCAGCATCGGCAAATGCATGGCAAAAGCGATCAGACCGCGCTGCTCAGCGGCCGTGTCGTGCAGGTCGAACAACATCCGCTGGCGAGTTTCAATGATCAATGGCTGCTCACCGAGGTTCGGCATCAAGGTCGGCAGTCGTCGATTCTGGCGCGGGACAGTGCCTCGCGGCCGGCAGGTTATCGCAATGAGTTCAGCGCGATTGTCTGGTCAAGTGTGTTCAGGCCAGCGTTGAAACAACCGCGGCCGATTATCCCCGGCTATCAACCGGGGCGCGTGGTGGGTGTGCCGGGGCAAGCGCCGACGCTGGATGAATTGGGCCGAATTGAGGTCAGCCTTTGGCCGGAATCGGCGGCGCAGCTTTCGCAGGGAATATGGTTGCCGGTGGCGCTGGGCGCGGCCGGCATGCCGCTGGCCGGCAGCGAGGTGTACGTGAGTTTTCTCGACAGCGACCCGGATCGGCCGATTGTCTGCGCAGAGGTTAATCCGCAAAAACGCCGAAAACCGCCGGCAGCAACACCGCGTGGCGATACGCGGCTGCTGCTGGATTGGTTGGTCAATTGTCCGGATAACCCTTGACATGATTGAGTGCTTAGAAGAACAGCAAGACCGGCTTTTGTGGCGAGGGGGCTTGCCCCCGTTGGACGGCGCAGCGGTCCTGGAAAAGCGACGGCTGCTGCGCAACCGAACGGGGGCAAGCCCCCTCGCCACAGGGTTATGTGACTGATCTACAGAGTTGCTCAGCCCTTGTCAGCCTTGCCCGCCGCTGCCGCGAACTTCGCGAGGCGCACGTCGAGATGCCTTGGCCGGCGGCCGTGATCCTCGGCGCGTTCCTTGCGGCGGATGGCGTTGCGCACCATCAGTGAACCGAGATAACGAATCGGCTCCGGCGGGAAGTAGCCCAACGGTCCATTGACCAGCGGCGAGCGCGTCCACGGGTTGTCCAGCCCTTGCACCATCGAAGCCAGAATCTGCCCGCCCATGTGGCACGGGCCGACGCCGCTGCCGGAATAACCGAAGCCATAAAACACATTGCCGCTGGTGCTCATCTGACCAAAAAACGGCAGCCCGGTGACCGAGCGATCCGACGGCCCGTTCCACGTTGCCTCGACCTTGGCCTCGGCAAACGCCGGGAAAAAGTCCGTCAGGCTGCTGCGCAACAACCCGGCGTACGGCGACGGCTGATCGAACACCGGCGACATCCGCCCACCGTAGGCGAAGGTGTTGCCGCCCTTGCCGAGCATGATCCGGCCGTCCGGGGTGTTGTGGTAATAGTGCACAAAAATCCGCGAATCGAGCACCGTCACGCCGCTGGTCAAGCCGATTTCAGCGAGCAATTCCGGGCGCGGCTCGGTGATCAGCATGTCGCTGGAGACAATCGCCACGCTGCGCTCGAACTGCGGGAACGCGCGGGCCATCCAGGCATTCATCGCCAACACCACGCGATCGGCGCGGACCGTGCCGTGGGGCGTTTGAATGCCCGCCGGCGTGCCCTCCTCCAGCCCGGTCATCGCCGTGTTTTCATGAATCCGCACACCCAATTGCAACGCCACGCGGCGCAAACCACGCACCAGTTTGCCCGGTTGCACGCTGGCGGCGGCCGGGGAAAACCAGCCTTCCAGATGTTTGCGCGAGCCGGCCATGCGTTGCACATCGGCGACTGGACGCTGGCTGAACGAGTTGATGCCATTGCGTTCCAGCGCCGCGATCACCGCATCGGTCGAGCCGCATTGCGCGCGGTTGGTCGCGGTGTACAGCGTGCCGTCGAGGCGGTAATCGGCCTCGACGCCGTACTGCTGGCAAAAGTCGCCGATCGCGTAAATGCTCCGCTCCGACTCCTTGACCAGACGCACCGCTTCTTCGACGCCGAACAAGCGCTCCAGCGTGAAATACTTCGCCGACCACGACAACGCACAACCGCCGTTGCGACCACTGGCGCCGGCACCGCAGATGTCGGCTTCGATCAGCAACACGTCGAGCTCGGGGTTTTGCTCCTTGAGCATGATCGCGGTCCACAACCCGGTGTAGCCGCCGCCGACAATGCACACGTCGGCGCGGGTGTCGGCCGTCAGCGGCGCGCACGGCAAGGGTCCGCACGGCGCGCAGGACTCGGCCGCCAGCGCTTGGTCCAGCCAGAAAGGTCTCATGGGATTTCCTCAGGTACGCAGGGGTTTGATGGTGACTGCCTGGTTGGGCACAAAAGCGCTTTCGCCGCGCAGGCCGGCCGGGCGGCTGTTCCAGTGCGGGATCAGCACGAAAGCTGAAAACATCGCGCAACCGGCGAAGATGATGAACACCGTCACCGAGTCGAAATAGCCCGGCAGCAAACCGCCGAGAATCGCCCCGACCGAGCCGCAGCCATTGACGAAACCCGCCGCGGTGGCGCCAGCCTTGGCGGTGCCGAAGTCAATGGCCGCCGCGCCGCTGATCATCGAATCCGGCCCGTACAGCGTCAGGCCCATGACGAACAGCAGCGCCACCACCAGCAACACGCTGCCGGTGCTCAAGGCACCCATGAACAGCGCCAGGGAAACCGTCAGCGCCAACAGGCTGATCACGCACGCCGGCATGCGTCGGGCGCCGAACAGTTTGTCCGAGGCCAGACCGATCATGATCGGCCCGAGCAATCCCGCCAGTTCAAACGCGGTCGGAATGATCGCCGCGCCAACCTTGCCGACCGAGGGCATGTGTTCAAAAACGATCACCGGACCCCACAGCAGAATCGCGTAGCGCGCCGGTTTCAACAGGAAGTACGAGAGCCCCAGAACCAGCACCGTGCGGTTACGCAGGATTTCCTTCAACGGTTCCCAGCAACTGAGTTTGCTCTGGGCATCGGCCTCTTCGACGCTCAACTCGGGCTCGGGCTCGACGGCGGGCAAACCGACGTCTTCGGGTTTGTTGCGTTGAAAAATGAAGAACAACACCGCGACCACGCCGACCACCGCCGCGCTGGAAATAAACGCCGCGTGCCATGAGCCGACCAGCGTGTACGCCCACCAACCGGCGAAGGGCGACGCCACCAGACCGCCGAAGGCGTAACACGAACTCCACAGCCCGAGCACGCGCCCTCGCTGCTCGGCGGGGAAGAAACTGCCGATGTTCTTGCACAGCCCCGACCAGCCGGTGGACTGCGCCAGGCCCTGGATCAACATGCACGTGGCGAAGATCGGCACTGTCGCAAAACTGCCCATCACCAGTGCCGCCGCCGCAGAAATAACCAGACCGCCGAGCACTACGACCCGTGGGCCGAAACGGTCGGCGAGGATGCCCCAAGTGAATTGGCCGACGGCGTAAGCGGTCAGGTAGATGGCGTCGAGGTTGGCCATGGCCATTTTGTCGAGCATGAACTCGGGGTCTTCACCGATCCCCAGTTTGGCGACCGAAAAAGCTTTGCGAGTGAAATAGAAAGCGGCGTAAGCGAGCCAGGTGATGGCGAAGATCTGCACGCGCCAACGCTTGATGGTGCCGATGTGCTGATTCATGGTGGTTCTGACCTCAGGGTGTGAGTGTGCCGGCAGAAATTGAGAAATAACGCCTGTTTTTTTATTGTTGAGCACTTCGATATCGCTGCTTCCCTGAGGCGATACCGGTCAGATGAGTCCTGCTGTTGCACGCACAGGCTCATGGCCACCGGCGCTGTTCGAACGAGCAGTCACCGGGGCTGAGGCCGATAAAAACAATTACAGACTAATAAGTGAAATCGATTTATCGTATTTCCAATATAAGCTCAGCTTGTTACTGGAGGTTTCGATGTCGGTGTCCCACGCCCAGCTCAAAGCCTTCCACGCCGTGGCGGTGCACGGAAGCTTCACCAAAGCCGCCGAGCGGCTTTTTCTCACGCAACCGGCGATTTCCGACCAAGTGCGCAAACTCGAAGAGCGCTTTGGCGTGTTGCTGTTCCATCGCAACAAACGCTCGGTGCGCCTGACCGATCTGGGCGAGCGTTTGTTAAGCATCACTCAGCGTTTGTTTGTCATCGAGGCCGAAGCGCAGGAGTTGTTGCAGGACTCGCAAGCGCTGCAAACCGGCAGCCTGATACTGGCCGTGGACGCGCCGGTGCACGTGCTGCCGCAGATCGCGCGATTTTGCGAACGCTATCCGGGCATCAGCGTGAAAATCGAAACCGGTAACACCGATGAATCACTGTCGCGGCTGTTCAACTATCAGGCGGACCTGGCGCTGCTCGGGCGCGATGTCAGCGACGAACGCTTGATCTCGTTGCCGCTGCGCAACGACCCGATGGTCGCGTTCGTTTCGCGCAATCATCCGTGGGCCGACCGCGAATCGATTTGCCTCGCCGACCTCGACGACACGCCGCTGGTGCTGCGTGAAGTCGGCTCGGTGACGCGGCAGACCCTGGAAGAGGAAATGGCCGGCGCCGGGTTGCGCATTCGCCCGGCGATTCAGGTTGAAGGCCGGGAAGCGGCGCGTGAAGCGGTGGTGGTGGGGATTGGCGTCGGGGTGGTGTCGGCAGCCGAATTCGGCGCCGATTCGCGGGTGTGCGCGTTGCCGATTATTGACTGCAAACGGCGGTTGACGGAAACCTTGGTGTGCCTGCGCGAACAGAGCTCGCGGCGAGTGGTGGCGACGTTTCTGCAGATGGTGCGCGAAAGTTTGGTGTAGGCAGGCCTGGCCCCATCGCGGGCAAGCCTCGCTCCCACATTAGTTCTGCGTCGCTTATAAACCTCCTGTAGGAGCGAGGCTTGCCCGCGAAGGCACCACCTCGGTCTCCTCCCGCCTAACGCAATTCCCCTGTGGGAGCGTGGCTTGCCCGCGATGGCCGCGCCTCGGTCTAACTGGCCGGGGCCAAATCAAAAAACGCCTGAATCAATCGCAAATCCCGCCGCCGCTGCATGCACCCGATCATGTGCCGGTTGACCAGCCCATCGCCGACAATCGGCACCGCCACCACCCGCGGGTCATGGCTGACTTCCACCGACGACACCACGCCAACCCCCAGTTCCGCAGCAACGGCCTCGGTCACCGCCTCACGGCTGTCCAGTTCCAGCAACACCCGCGGACTGACCTGGGCCTGAGCGCACGCCTGATCAAACGTGCGCCGGGTAATCGAGCTCGGCTCGCGCAGCACCATGATTACCTGATCCAGTTCCTTCAGCGGCACATCCCTGACCCGCTGCGCCCACGGGTGCGCGGCCGGCACCAACGCGCAAATCCGTGATTCGCTCAGCGCTTGCAGATGCAAGCCTTTGCGCGGTTCGACCTCGGTCAGCACCGCGACATCCGCGTGTTCGGACAACAACGCGCCCAAGGTTTCCTGCGCGTTGCCCAGGCGCAGGTTCACCGTTATTCCCGGATACCGCGCGCGCAAACTGGCGAGCATCGGCATGACCATGTGCGGGCCGTCCGCCGCAACTTCCAGGCGCCCGGTGAGCAACTGCCGGTTGGCCTCGAGCAGCACTTGCGCCTCTTCGGCCAAACCAAACATCGCGCGGGTGATCGCCGCGAGTTTGGTGCCCTCCTCGGTCAATTCGACCCGGCGCGCGGTGCGCCGCAACAAGGTGATCTGGTAATGCTCCTCCAGCGCTTTGATGTGCCCGGTGACCGCCGGTTGGCTAATGAACAACCGCGCAGCCGCCCGGGTAAAGCTGCCTTCGCGGGCCACCGCATCAAACGCGCGGAGCTGGAACAGATTCATGAATAACCCTCGCTGATGGTTGGCATAACAACAAACAATTTGATTGATGCAACGGCAAATTGCAATTTAAGCCCCGTAGCTTCATCCCATCGATTGCGAGGACACGAGAATGAGTATTGCCGAACCCATCCTGCTCACCCCCGGCCCACTGACCACTTCGGCCCGCACCCGCCAGGCGATGATGGTCGACTGGGGTTCATGGGATGACCGCTTCAATCAACTGACCGCCAGCCTCTGCGAGCAATTGCTGACCATCATCAACGGCGCGCACAGCCACCATTGCGTGCCTCTGCAGGGCAGCGGCACCTTCGCCGTCGAAGCGGCAATCGGCACTCTGGTGCCGCGCGACGGCAAAGTCCTGGTGCTGATCAACGGCGCCTACGGCAAACGCCTGGCGAAGATTTGCGAAGTGCTCGGCCGCCCGTTCAGCACCTTCGAAACCGCCGAAGACGAGCCGACCACCGCTGCCGATGTCGATCGCCTGTTGCGCGCCGACCCGAGCATCAGCCACATCGCGCTGATCCATTGCGAAACCAGCACCGGCATCCTCAACCCTTTGCCGGAGATTGCCGCCGTCATCGCGCAGCATGGCAAAAGCCTGATCATTGATGCGATGAGCTCCTTCGGCGCGCTGCCGATTGACGCGCAACAGGTGCCGTTCGACGCGCTGATCGCCGCCTCGGGCAAGTGCCTGGAAGGTGTGCCGGGGATGGGTTTTGTCTTCGCTCGCAAAGAGTCGCTGGCGCAAGCCGCGGGCAATTCGCACTCGCTGGCGATGGACTTGTTCGACCAGCACAGCTACATGGCCAAGACCGGCCAGTGGCGCTTCACCCCGCCGACCCACGTCGTCGCCGCGTTGCACGAAGCGCTGCTGCAATACAACGAAGAAGGCGGTTTGCCCGCGCGCCATCAGCGTTATGCGAACAATTGCCAGGTGTTGCTCGATGACATGGCCAAACTCGGTTTGCGCAGCTTCCTGCCTGCCGCGATCCAGGCGCCGATCATCGTTACGTTCCACGCGCCGAAAGATCCGCGTTACCAGTTCAAGGAGTTTTACGAACGGGTCAAAGCCAAGGGTTACATCCTCTATCCGGGCAAATTGACCCAGGTCGAAACCTTCCGCGTCGGCTGCATCGGCCACGTCAACGAGGCGGAAATGCATGCGGCCGTGGCAGCGATTGCCCAAGTGCTGCGCGAAATGGAAGTCCTCGACATCTGACCACTTACGGCCCTGTAGCAGCTGCCGAGCCCCGGCGAGGCTGCGTCCGGCAGCGCAGCTGTCGTAAAACCATCCACCTCGGTGTTTCAGGTGGACCGCGTGGCCAGAATTGACGACGGCTTCGCCGCCGGACGCAGCCTCGCCGGGGCTTGGCAGCTGCTACAGAAAATCAGCGTTGCACATTCTCGAATTTGCTCATTTAAAAGGATCACATCACATGAATTACAACAACCCAAGCAAACTCCAGGCGGCCATTCTCGATTGGGCTGGCACCGTGGTCGACTTCGGTTCGTTCGCGCCGACGCAGATTTTTGTCGAGGCGTTCGCCGAATTCGACGTGCAGGTTTCCATCGAAGAAGCCCGTGGACCAATGGGCATGGGCAAGTGGGACCACATCCGCACGCTGTGCGATCAGCCGCAAGTCGCCGAGCGTTATCGCAAAGCTTTCGGGCGCACGCCGACCGACGATGACGTCACCGCGATTTATCAACGGTTCATGCCGTTGCAGATCGAGAAAATCGCCGAGCACTCGGCGCTGATCCCCGGCGCCCTGGAAACCATCGCCGCCCTGCGCGAGCAAGGGATCAAGATCGGTTCGTGCTCAGGTTACCCGAAACAGGTCATGGACAAAGTCGTCGAACTGGCCGCCACCAGCGGCTACGTCGCCGACCACGTAGTCGCCACCGACGAAGTGCCAAACGGTCGCCCATGGCCAGCGCAGGCATTGGCCAACGTGATCGCGCTGGGCATCGACAACGTCGGCGCCTGCGTGAAAATCGATGACACCGTGCCGGGCATTCTTGAAGGTCGCCGCGCCGGCATGTGGACCGTGGCGTTGATCTGCTCCGGCAACGCACTGGGTTTGGACTACAACGGTTATAAAGCGCTCGGCACTGAAGAACTGGCCAGCGAACGCAAACGGATTCACGCGATATTCGAAAGTTCGCGCCCGCATTACATGATCGACACCATTACCGACTTGCCGGAAGTCATCGCAGATATCAATAAGCGTTTGGCCAATGGGGAAATGCCACAAAGTTTCTGACAACATAAAATGCCGCGGCATCGGATGATGTCGCGGCATTTTTTTGAGCAACTATCGACAACCGCTTAGTTGATCTGCACACCGTCAGCGTCAATGATTACGCCGTCGGGATAAACGGTGCTGCCATCCGCGCGAAGTTCGGTGCCATCCGCCCAGACGATTCGCCCATCCAGGTACTCAACAGTACCGTCCGGCCATTCGATACGACCATCCGGATAACCGATTCGGCCATCGGCATATTGCACAATGCCGTCCGGGCGAGTCACCGATTGCTCATCTTCGTTGATCAGGCTGCCATCCGGCAGTTGACCGCGGCCGTCGGCATTGCGGATCAGGCCCGGAGCAGTGAGCAGGTTGTACCAGCCCAGCGGGTCGATCGTGATGTTGAAGGTCGGCCACGGCAACGGCTGACGCGGGCTCGGCCGCGGCGCTGGTTTCGGCGCAGGCTTGGGGGTCAGACCCGGTTTCGGTGCAGGTTTAGGCGCCGGCTTGGGGGCCGGTTTTGGCGCAGGTTTCGGCGTTGGTTTTGGAGCGGGCTTCGGCGCCGGTTTCGGGGTTGGCTTGGGTGTTGGTGCCGGTTTCGGGGTTGGCGCAGGTTTTGGCGCTGGTTTGGGTTTCGGCGCAGGCGGTTTGGCCGCCATCATTTTTCGGGCCGGGCCTTGTTTCTGTGCTTGGGTGAAAATGAATCCTTTCATGAACTTCTCCAGTTATATCAGTAGGTGCATCAACTTTAACTAAAGCCACCAGTAAATTGAATTAAACAAGTGAGGGCTTGGCGACAGAGTATATAACCGGCATGGAAAGGCAAAACCGCAAGCGATACAAAACATGAGTAACGTTTAATTAACAACTATCAACTAGTAGAACGAAAGCTCATTGAGCAACAGCAAATCCACGACGCCCCTGCAAACCGCCAGTATGAATAAAGATCAAACGCGAACCCGGCGCAAATCTTCCTGATTCAATATGTTGTTTGAGTGCCAGCAACGCTTTGCCGGTGTACAGCGGTTCCAGAGCAATGCCGCTTTGCTGTTCAGTCTGTTGAATAAACGCCAGCAACAGCGGATCAACCTTGGCAAAACCTCCACGACTGGCGTCGAACAGCTCATACAGCGGTTCAGCCAAACCCGCCTCGCGCACAATCGCCTCAACCTGCTGCGCCACGCCATGATCGTCGGGCACCGCCAGCGCGCCGTAAACCGGATGCTCGCCCGCCTCGGCCAGGACCAATCCCGCGAGCGTGGTGCCCGTTCCGCAGGCCAGCCACCAGCCATCGTGGTCGCGCCAGCCCAGAGCGCTCAATTGTTGCTGCACCTGACTTTTGAGCTGCCGACAGCCAAGCGCCCCCAGCAACCCGCCACCGCCCTCCGGCAACG
>NZ_MKGS01000204.1:0-23307 GCF_002836905.1 Pseudomonas sp. 43NM1
ACGCTAAGGGAGGCTGGGTTGATGGGGTTGGATTTGGGTGATGAAAACAGCCCTCCCTATCCCTTCGAGAATGTGATAAATCAAGGCCCCCATCCCAACGCAAAACATCTCAAGGACGACCATGAAGTACGATGATGCAAGCTGGCACTATGGCGGAGACTTTCCCGCAGGCCAACCACAGGAGCACGGCGGCACACACATAGCGCTGTTCTTGAGATGGTGTTTTGTCAAAGGCTGGGCTGGCGACCTTCACGTAGAGGAAGAGCCTGAAGCCGTCGTCCAAGTGATCAGCGGCGAACTCTCCGCCACCGAGTTTCTCTTCAGGTACTGCGATGGCAAATTTACGGAGGAGGATTTGAACGACGCTGGGAATGAGATCGCGGGGCAGTATTACGGAAGCAATGGCCTCTACCTTCAAGACTACGCCGACCACTTTGGCAATTTGATGTATGTAGCCCCTGAATCCGCGCACGATTTTGAGGAATTTTCCACGATACTGGATGCTCGAGTTAACAGTGGCGTGCTGATTAAAGCAGAGGTCTAACCACGCTTCGGCGCCGTAAACGGATGAAGTCCAATGTGGGACTTCTGCAAGTTGCTGGTCATTTCGTTGCGCGACGGTTGTGACTTGATGGATGTGATCGGCCGGCGCTTGCGGGCGCAGGTTAAAGAGTAAACAAAACGGGCGCCGTGTTGGCGCCCGTTTTTTTGTGCCCGTGATCGTCGTAGCATTGCGGGTCTTGCCTCTCCCCTACTTCTGTCGAGTTACCGATGACCATGGATGAATTTCATCAAGGAAGCTGTCTCTGCGGCGCAGTCACATATGAGGTTTCGGCGCCGCTGAAAGCCGTTTCGCATTGCCATTGCGGCAAGTGCCGAAAGGCTCACGGCGCCGCGTTCGCGACTTATGCCAGCGCCCCGAGGTCGGCGGTTTCGATTTCGAGTAGCGTCGAGGCGCTCAAGCGTTTTCAATCGTCGCCCGGCATCACGCGGCAGTTCTGTTCTAACTGCGGGACCTCGCTGTTTTGGTCTGATGCCAACGGCGCGTATGCGGATTGGATTTCGATTGCAGTTGGCACACTTGATACGCCGTTTCGTGCGGCGAAGCAGCGGCATACGTGTGTGTCGGAGAAGGCGTCGTGGTTCGAGATTGAGGATCGGTGGCCGCAGGAGCAGTGATGGTTTTCGGTCAGTGTGATTAATCTGCGATGAAAGAAAACGGGCACCGCGATGGTGCCCGTTTTTTATTGTGCGTTGCTCTTACCAACTACCGTAAGGGATGCCGTACTGATCGATGTAGCGCTTAGCCTTCTCACTTACGGGATAGGCGTACCGGCCTTCATTCTTGCCTTGGTCGGGTCCTAAGGGCTCAATCTCCGCCAAACCTTTGGCAACCTTCACGGGTTGGTTACACGAGTCCCTGACCCAAACTTGCACAACTCCGCCAGGAGCCAGACCTAGATAAACAGAGGCCATAAACCTGGGTTCTTTTTCAGGAGTTGTGGAGCACCGCTCGCTGGTAGAAGAGGTCATGATCTGACGAGCCTTCTCCGGTATGTCCACCCATGCCCGGTAGGTTTTCTGCTCCACAATCGATTGCCACCGTACAAATATCCGAATGGGCAAATCCGCACCTACGACGGTTTTTCCGCTACCACCGACTCCCGTCCAGCCACGAGCCGACTCTTTCCCGTCTTCAGGTTCGCCACCCGCCGCCCGCCCGCCACCCGTTTTAAAAAACACTTTGCCAGTAATGTCCTGCACAGAGCTGTCTTCAACCCAGACCTTCATGTAGTCAGGCTCGGCAAAAGCGAGCTCCCACGCTTTTGACTGGGTATCACTTGGTGCGGAAAGCGAGTAGGCAGACTGACAGCCTGTAATGAGCAACGCGCCCAGAAGCGATATCCATATTTTCATTACCAAAGCGTCCAGTCGGGTACATGAGGGTGTTTTACGCGGACACCGTCCTGCGTAGGTGCGTTGATGTAAACAGCCTTCAAACCGCTGCCATCCTGTCGACCCAGGGGATGATTCCAGTTCGCCGACGTGTGAATGTACTTCAGTCTCAGCACCTGTTCTTCTTGAGGCGTAGTGCTGTAGTCGCCGGCGACGAATCTGTCGCTCATAGCTTGAAGTTCCTGCGGGACCGCCAGCCCGGAAGTATCGGGGATATCGTCAAACTGAACTCCTTTCTCCTTTGCCAATTTGTGCATCAGATGCAAGTAGACCCTCGACAGTTTTCCGCTTATAGGGCGTTTGAGCTGCAATGCCGCATAAACTCGCTTCATGGGAGGACTGAACCGGTCTTGCTGATCCTTTATCTGAATCGCTGGAGGCGTGACGATCTCTAAAAACTCTGCGGGCCACCCCTTGGCTAACCATTGGCTTCTGACCTTAACGGCATCGCGGTAGATCGAGGTAGTCACTACATCCGTATGGATCGACACTTCCAACGCTTGCATTGGGCTGATCAGTACACACTCCTGAGCTTCATCGAGATAACCGCCACCAATATCAGAGTGCACACCTGGCAAGGTAATCTCAGGGAAATCCGGCTTGATGCTACTGAGAGCAAAGTTGCCTCGGCATTCGTCGCGGGCGGCTAACTGCACGACGTCGTCGAAAAACCTTCGATCCAGATAGAGCTTTATCCCCGTAGCGACGGAGCTCTTTATATTGCCCAAATTCGACCATCCGGCAATCGATGGCACCGTATCAAACAAACCTATAAAGCCCATGTTGATGCCGCTTTTGTACTGGGCGATGAAGTTTGAACTGAAAGCTTCTGAACTCCCGCGCAACACATTCCCTAAAGGGCCTTGTGGACCGCGTACGACTTCATTGGCAAAGTGGCGAGCCGCCGCCGCACCTCGGCTGAACCCGAAAGTATCGAAGGTCAATGATGTGATTTCGCAGCCGGGATGGTTCGCGAGCACGTCATCAATACGTTGTTGTATTTGAGCGAATGAAAGCTGCACACGCCCGGCGACGCCCGTATCACCCCTGCCGGTACCCTGCCCGACCAAGTTGTCTTTTTCGCCCGCCAGAGTGCCGATACCCTCCATGTAGATCATGCGAGATGCGCGTTTTTGTGGGCCCTCGCCTTCAGCCTTTTGCGGTGCGTAATACAGGTCACTCAGCTTTTTTATATTGCTGACGTCATTGCCATAACTACTGTCAGGATCAGCCATAAACGGCTTGCAACTGGGGTCAATGTCCGACGCAGCTATGGGGTTGTGCGCACCACACAACAACCCAGCAGCCGTATTATTCGCGTTGTTGCCAGTGCCATCGAAGAACACGCCAATTCTCAGCGCGATGCTGATTTTTTCTTTTTGAGGAGCCGGCGCCTTACCGTGTTTCTCATATTCCGCCCAGCGTCGGGCATGGATATCGACAGGTTTGGCCTCGTCGTATCGGTAGTCTTTTGGGGGGTTGGGGACGTAGCCACTCATTCCTTGATTTCCTGCTCCTGGGTGCAACGGGCGTCGAGGGTGCCACCGCGGGTCATTTCAGGCAACGCGTAGCCAGATGCCATCACTCAAACCATAGGCGCTTCATTCCGACCATTACAAACGTCGATAGTTACCATCACGTCAATGAAGTTCTCATAAAAAATCCGCGGCGTAACATCCGCTCCATACCCAACTAACAACACCCGGAGCACACGATCATGAAACGCCAAATCCTTCTCAGCATCGCTTTCTCGGTTTTCGCAGTTAACGCTTTCGCCGCTTCCTCTGCTCACCAGGCTGTCGCTGAAGGCGGCTCGGATCGACTGATTGAAAGCCGCGTGGCTGAAGGTGGTTCGGATCGTTTGATCGAGAACCGCGTTGCCGAAGGTGGCTCGGATCGTCTGAACCAGAACCGCGTTGCTGAAGGTGGCTCCGACCGTCTGAACCAGAACCGCGTTGCCGAAGGTGGCTCGGATCGTCTGAACCAGAATCGCGTTGCCGAAGGTGGCTCGGATCGTCTGAACCAGAACCGCGTTGCCGAAGGTGGTTCCGACCGTCTGAACCAGAACCGCGTTGCCGAAGGTGGTTCCGACCGTCTGAACCAAAACCGCATCGCATGAATGAAGAGTTCTAAAGCAGCCCGCCAAGAAAAAGCCCGGCCTAATCAGCCGGGCTTTTTCGCGTTTGGAGTTGCTGCATCTATACCGTGACCCAGTTCAAACGCTGGTCTTATCGGCACTCGCCTCTGCAGCCTCGACCAGAGCGTCAAACGCATCAACGTCCAACGGACGACTCAGAAAATAACCCTGCCCTTCATCGCAAGACACCGCTTTAAGCATCTTCAAGTGTTCTGCTGTTTCAATGCCTTCCGCTGTAACAGTGAGGGATAAAGCGCGTCCGAGGCCGACAATGGCGTGGATGATCGCGTTGTCGTCGGCACTTTCTTCCAGTCGATTCAAAAAGCTGCGGTCTATCTTCAAGCCGTCGAACGGAAACGTGCGCAAGTAACTCAGCGAGGAATAGCCTGTTCCAAAATCGTCCATGCAAATACGTACGCCGAGGCGCTTGAGGTTTTTCATGACTTCCAATGCACCTGCGGCATCGTCCAGCATCACACTTTCGGTAATTTCCAACTCGACACGCGCCGGGTCGATTCCGCTGTTGTGAAGGGTCTTCTGGATCCGTTCGAACAAGTTGCCGGTCTTGAATTCGATCGGCGAAAGATTGACTGAGACGAAAAGATTTTGCGGCCACTGCGCGGCTTGACTGCAAGCGGTGTTCAGCACCCAGTTGCTTAAAGCGAGGATCAGTCCGGATTCTTCGGCAATCGGGATGAACGTGTCAGGAGATATCAAGCCGCGTTCGGGATGCTGCCACCGCACTAGCGCCTCAGCACCAACCATGCGTCCATCGGCGATGGGATAACGTGGCTGGAAATACAGCCGCAGTTCATTGTTCTTGATGGCGAAGCGCAAATCGCTTTCCAGACGCCGGCGCTCGATGATCCTGACGTTCATATCGCCGGCATAGTAGCGCCAGGTATTACGCCCGGCGGCCTTGGCTTCATACAGCGCAATATCGGCATAACGCAGTAACTCGGCGGCTTCAAGTGCATCGGTTGGCGCCATCGCAATGCCAATACTGGCGCTGACGAACACTTCCTGTTCATCCAGCGCTATTGGCCGCTCAATGGAATCAATCAATCGGCGGCAGAGCGCTTCAACTTCTACCGAGGAGTTCATGTCGGTCAGGATCAGTACAAACTCATCGCCGCCGATCCGTGCCACCAAGTCCCCCTCGCGTACGCAATCTGCCAAGCGGCTGGAAACTTCATTAAGTACCAGGTCGCCGGCCGCGTGCCCGAGTAAATCGTTGACCGGTTTGAATCGATCAAGATCCAGGCTGAGCATCACCAACGGTTGCTCAACTGTCGGCAACGCCTTGAGTTTGCCGTCAAGAAACTCCTGCAGCCGTGTTCTATTAGGTAGCCCGGTCAGCGCGTCATGTTGTGAAAGAAATTCAATCCGTCGGCGCGCTTCTACTTCCTCGGTAACATCCGTCGCCGTACCGCGAAATCCTTCACCGGACATCTCCCGAGCGGACAGGCGCGTAATGCGTTCCCGTCCTTTTATATCGACGTAACGGCATTGAACGCTGATATCCGGGCGACGATTGGGAATGCTCAGCCATTGCGACAAAGTGCCTAACTCAGTGCTCAACAGATCGTCTATTGATGCGCCGGTCCAGGCGGTTCTGGAAAGTCCGGTGACTGCTTCGAATCGCTCGGACAAGAAGGTCAGGCGCCAATCAGCATCTATTTCCCAGACCCAGTCCGAACTGGCTTCAACCACATCCCGAAAACGCGCTTCACTGGTAGCCAACGCCTGTTGGCTGCTTTGCAGCGAGGCGTAACTGGCGTCGAGCACCAGCGCCCCGGCGGTTGTGCGACGCAAAATGGCCCATGTCATCAAACACACTAACAGCGCGGCAATACCGATCAACGGCAAGCCTATTCCCAACAATCGCAGGCCAGGCCTGGATGAAGTCCAGTAGAGGCTGCCAATTGCGGCGTTATCGCTTAAGGGAACAGCAAACGCTGCACTCATTTCATCGGGCGTCGCGACATGTAAGCGCGTCACTCCGAAGTCATTTCCCATCAACTCGAGCTTGGCGCTGTTCAGCAAGTTGACGAAGATCAACACCGACGCGGGCCGATCATCAGCCACGGCTGTTGGGTCAGTGCCCGGTGTTATGGCCGCCGCGGCGACAAGCGCCGGCGCGCCATTAACATTGATAAACGCAGTTGTCGGTGTTTCCGTTTCTGCACCTGCGCGCGCTTTATCGACTATCGCGGTAATCGACTGACCGAGCCATTGCGATACTTCAACCGCTTTCAACTCTCCCTTGACCACCGAATACACCGTGCGATTGGTGTCGTTGACCACGAACAGGCCTTGAAAGCCAAAATCGGAATAGATAGTTGGCCCGATATTTTGTTGAACGAAGGCCCAATCGACGTCTACTTCAACGTGCAAGTGCCTGTAGGCATCGCCCCAGAACGCATAATCCCTGACAGTCGAAAGCATCGACTTTTCCAGCGACTGCATTGCCTTCTTCGCATAAAACGCACTTTCAACTTCTTCCGTGCGATCCAGGTCATTTGCCAGATACACCAGTGAAATGCTGGCAAGCACAAACACCCCTGCCAGCAGCGCGACGAACTTGAACAAAGAAGCGCGGGCCAGCGACAGGCTTGAGCGATCAGTGAGGCGATTGGCAATTGAGGCGAGATTGGTCGGCATAGATTCCCGCAGTCGTCGAGGCGAGTTGTTGTATCTGAAGTTATCGGCCGGGTTTGCAGAATTATGAGTTTTTTGACCTAACGGACAAGTGGTCGCGAAAAATCATGCTGAAACGCTTCAGCCGAGGCGCAAGCTGCCGATACATCACATCGCTCCGAACATACGTCACGTCACGCCTTCCTTTAAAACGAGCTCCCTCATGAACCCTCTGAACCTTTTCACCAAGGCCCGCGCCCATGCCCAAGGCACCGCGAGCGTGTCTTGCAGCGCTGGCGAACTCGACAATGCCTTGGCCGCGCTGCGCATTGCGCCGGTGTTGGTCACCGGGTTTGTCTCACCGCATCTGGACATTGACCAAGTCGCCGCCAAGTTGAAACGGCGTTTTGCCAACTGTGCGATTAGCCTGTGCACGACGTCGGGGGAGTTGAGCAATGGCGCGAGTTCGTTGTATTGCGCGACCGGCGAGCGTTGGGATCGGCTGGTGTTGCAGTTGTTCGACGCCAGTGTGATTGCCTCGGCTGAAGTAGTGATGGTGCCGCTGGAGTGCGAGGACATTCGCGGCGGTGGGCCGCGCATGGCGATGCGCGAGCGGATTGCGAAACTGGTGAACAACATTAAACACGCTCAGGTGCGCACACCGATTGATCATCGCGACACCTTGGCTTACGTGGTTTTCGACGGCCTGTCGGCGTCCGAATCGTTCTTTATGGAAGCGCTTTATGAGTCGGGGCGTTTCCCTTGTCTGTTCGTCGGCGGATCGGCGGGTGGCAAGTCCGACTTCAAGCAAACGCTGATCCACGACGGCCAGCGCAGCTACCAGAATCACGCGCAGATTGTGTTCCTGAAAACCGCAGCGGATGTGCGTTTCGGCGTGTTCAAAAGTCAGAATTTCCAACCGGCCGGGCTGAGTTTCAGCGTGCTGACGGCGTCGGTGGAAGATCGCACCATCGACCAGGTGATCGACAGTCGCGGCAATATCAAAAGCATGGTCCAGGCACTGTGCGACGCCTTCGAGTGCAGCGCTCAGGCACTGGAAAAGAAGCTGGCCGATTACTCGTTTGCGATCCGCGTGGGCGAAGAATTGTTTGTGCGCTCGATTGCGCGCATCGACTATCAACAGCAAATCGTTCAGTTGTTTTGCGACGTCGCGCCCGGCGAAGAAATGGTCATGGTCAAGCGCACGCCATTGCGCGAAGCCACGCGCTCCGATTACCAGAAATTCCTGCGCGGCAAAGGGGGTCAGCCGCTGGCGGCGATTCTCAACGACTGCATCCTGCGCCGACTGAATAACGGCAGCGATCTGGCGAGCATGACCGGGATTTTCGGTGATGTGCCGCTGGCCGGGTTTTCGACGTTCGGCGAGATTCTGGGGTTGAACCTGAACCAGACGCTAACCGCGATCTTCTTCTTTCGCGTGGCCAAGGGCGCGACGTTTGCCGATGAATACGTCGACAATTTCATCGCGCACTATGGCGAATTCAAAGCGTTTTTCCTGCGCCGACAGATCAAGAAACTCGCCGGTTTGAACCACGTCGTGGTCAAGCAAATCATGGCGTTCAAGGAACAGGACTTCAGCAGCGCGTTGGAAACTCGTGGCCTCGACAGCACGATTCTGCCTGTGTTTGACGGCCTTGCGGACTTGGGTCAGGTGTTGGCCCAGGCCCGTGCGCAGCAAGAGCAGATGTCGACGCAAATCAAGCATTACTCGGGCGAGTTGCACCATTCGATGGATGACTTGGCCGGCACTATCGACCGGCAGAACACGGTGGCTACGCAGGCCGGGACCACGGTTGAGCACTTGGCCACACAAGCAGGTGAAGCGGTGGTCGGCGCCCGCGCGTTGGCCGGTTCGAGCCTGCGAATTCAGTCGATTGTGCAAGTGATCCAGCAGATCGCCGGGCAGACCAATTTGCTCGCGCTCAACGCCGCAATTGAAGCGGCGCGGGCCGGCGAGATGGGCCGAGGCTTCGCCGTGGTGGCGGACGAAGTGCGCAAACTGGCGGAAATCACCCGCAAGAATGCGGCGGAGATTGGTGTCGATATTGATTTGCTGTCGGGCGAGATCCAGCTGGTGGCGCAGCAAATCGAGGACCAATCCGTCGCGGTCGAGGCCTTGCGCGAAATGCTCGACGTGCTGGAAGAGTCAAGCCGCACCACCGAAGGCACGGCGCAACGGACCAAATCCATCGCCGACACCTTGACCGGGCTGACCCACGCGACGTTTTGACCCATAACACAACCTTTTGTAGCAGCTGGCGAAGCCTGCGTCCGGCTGCGAAGCAGTCGTAAACCCTCAACGCGTAGTCTTTCTGAAACACCGCGTTTGCTGATTTTACGACTGCTGCGCAGCCGGACGCAGGCTGCGCCAGCTGCTACAGGTTTGTCAGTGGGTTTTTTCGGGTTGCCCGAACTGTTGAACCTGGACGCATTTGCGCCGCTGAATCCAATAGCCCAACAGCGCCATCGGCACGGTCGCGAGCATCACTACCACGGCGATTTCCAGCGGCCGCTCGATCCACGTCGACACCAGCAGGCTCGCGGCAAAGCACAGGCCTAGTTGCAACGCGTTCTGTAATGCCGCCGCTTTGCCGGAGTTTTCCGAGAATGGCGTCAGAGCATTCGTCACGATGATCGGGAAACTGGCGCCGTTGACTAGGCCCATCAGGCAAAACGGGATCAGCAAGGTGGTCAATGTCGGCGTGGTCAGCGTCGCGACCAGGTACAGCGCGATCAGGCTGACGCAGTACGCGAGGATCAGCCACGGCAACATCAGGTTACCGCTGATGCGTTGCAGCAGGCTGCGGCAACTGAAGCCACCGATGAGGAAACCCAAGGTCGGCAAGGCGTAGCTCAGGCCGATGTCGTTGGGGCTGTAACCCATGCCGCCGAGGATGAACGGTGACGCGGTCAGCCAAGCGAAAAACGCCGCCGAGCTGGCTGCGTAGATCAATACGTTGCCGCTGAACGCCGGTGATTTGAGGATTTGTCCGAAGCTGATGCGTGAACGTTCGCCGTTGGCTGTCAGACGTTTCGGCGTGGCTTTGAGCAGCGCGGTGGGCAACAGCAAACCGACGCTGATGCACAGCAACACGGTGAAAATCGCCTGCCAGCCAAAGTGATTAAGCAGCAAAGCACCGAGCAACGGCGCGAGCGCGGGTGACAGTGACATCAGCGGAATAATCGCGGCGAACAGGCGATTGGCCTGATGTGGCGGGTAGCGGTCGATCACCAGCGCTTGCCAACTGACCGCCGCCGAACACACGCCGATCGCCTGAATGAAGCGCAGTGTCCACAGTTGCACCGCGGTTTCGACCCAGAACATGCCGAGGCAACCGACGGCGAACAGGCTCAGGCCCATCAACAGCACCGGTTTGCGCCCGATGCGGTCGGACATCGGCCCCCACAACAGTTGGCCGACGGCGAAACCGGCGAGGAAAATGCTCAGGCTGGCGCCCACCGCGCCGGCGGATAAATGCAGGTCGCTGCCGATCACGCCGAACGCCGGCAGGTACATGTCCATGCCCAAATAGCCGAGCATGCTCAGCCCAATCAAGTAACAGGTGAAACCAAACGAGTTTTTCATCAATGCCCTAACTGAATCTTCAATCAAATAATTTGTTAGCAGCGTGTCATTATCGGCAATGAGCTTTTACTGTGAAGCGATAATAATTGGACGTTTCTATCAATATTTTTGAAGGCAAGTGAATGTGGTCTGAATATTCCCTCGATGTGGTTGATGCCGTGGCCCGGCACGGCAGCTTCAGCGCGGCGGCGCAGGAGTTGCATCGCGTGCCGTCGGCGGTCAGTTACACGGTGCGCCAACTCGAACAATGGCTGGCGGTGCCGCTGTTTGTGCGGCGTCATCGCGATGTTGAGCTGACGCCTGCCGGCAAATTGTTTATCGAGCAGTCACGCGGTGTGATGAAAGCCATGCTCGACACCCGTCGCCGCTGTCAGCAAGTGGCCAATGGCTGGAGCGGTCAGCTGCGCGTGGCGGTGGATGCCATCGTTAAACAGCAGCGCTGCCGGCAATTGGTGCTGGATTTTTATAAACAGTTTCCCGACGTCGAGTTGCTGCTCGACTACGAAGTGTTTAACGGCGTATGGGATGCCCTCGCCGACGAGCGCACCGACATTGTCATCGGCGCCACCAGCGCGGTGCCGGTAGCGAGTCATTACAGCTTCCGCGACATGGGCCTGTTGAATTGGCTGTGTGTCGCCAGCGCCCGCCATCCGCTGGCGGCGCTAAACGGTCCGTTAAATGACGATCAACTGCGCCCCTACCCCGCGCTGTGCATGAACGACACTTCTCGCCAGCTGCCCAAACGCGATACCTGGGCGTTGGACAATCAACGACGACTGGTCGCGCCGAACTGGGCCTCGGCGCTGGATTGTCTGGGTGAAGGTTTGTGCGTTGGCATGGCGCCGGCGCACTTGGTGATGCCGTTGATCGAGCAAGGTCAACTGGTCGCGCTCAATCTGGAGCGGCCGTTCGCCGCCAGCCCGTCGTGCGTGGCGTGGAACCAGAACAAGCATTCGCCGGCGATGGCCTGGTTGCTCGATTACCTGGGGGACGCCGAGACGATGAATCAGGAATGGTTAAACGGCGAGCGCGCTAATACGTAAAGCTCCCTTTACATCGTTTAAGCCTTCGGCGAGTATGTAAAGCACCTTTTACATCAGGACGATGAAATGAAACGCTACTACACCGAATTGGGCGCGGCACTGACGATCTACGTGATTATGCTGATCGGCTCGATAATGCTGCTGCAACACCTGGGAAACGCCGGCATGCCGTTGCGCATTGTTATTACGCTGATGCCGGTATTGCCGGCGGGCCTGATGTGCTGGGCGATCGTGCGCAATCTTCGGCAGATGGATGAAATGCACTTGCGCATCCAACTTGAAGCGCTCGGTTTCGCTTTTGCAGCTTCCGCGTTGCTGACCTTCAGTTATGGCTTTCTGGAGAATGTCGGGTTTCCGCATCTGTCGTGGACACTGGTGTGGCCGGTAATGGGTTTGATGTGGATCATCGGCTTGCAAGTTGCCAGACGTCGTTATCAATGAAAAACCAACTCAAGGAACTGCGCGCCGCACGCAAGTGGTCGCAAGTTGATCTGGCGGCGCTGTTGAACGTCTCTCGGCAGACGATCAATGCGATTGAAAACGGTCGCTACGATCCGAGCCTGCCGCTGGCGTTTCAGATTGCGCGGGTTTTTCAATTGCCGATTGAAAGCATCTTTGATGATGAGGCACTTTGATTGAAACCAGGCTTCTCAATCACCGTCGGCAGAATCGGATAGCTGCGGGGGCAGGACTTGCCCGCGATGGGCGGTAATGCGCTGAGCCTGATGCTTCGCGGCGCCGGCTTCGCGAGCAAGCTTTGCTCCTACAAGATCAAAAACAGTTGTGTGCCTGCCAGAAATTCTGTGGCGAGGGGGCTTGCCCCCGTTCGGCTGCGCAGCAGTCGCAAAACCAGCGCTCGCGGTACACCTGACACACCCCGATCACAGGTTTTGGGTTTGGCGTGGCTGCGATGTGTTTTCTAGCGCTTGTCCGGCGCAACGATCGGTGCGTGTTGCGCCATCAATTCCGCGATCCAGTCAATGAACACTCGCACCTTGAGGCTGATGTGCCGGTTCGGCGGAAATGCCACGTACAACGGCATCGAATCCAGCCGCCAATCCCCAAACAATCGCACCAGCTCGCCGCTTTCTTCGTGCGCCTTGGACATGTAATCCGGCAACCAGAAAACCCCCATCCCGGCCAGGCCCGCTGCCAGGTAGGCGTTGCCGTCATCCACCGCCAGCACGTAGCGCCCGGTAATCTGCAACTGCTCCGTGGCGCTGCGCATCGCGTACGGCAACGCCCGGCCAGTGCGGGCCCAGAGGAAACCAATCACCCGATGTTCGGAATCTTCCAGTTCTCGTGGATGCAGCGGCGTGCCGAGCCGGGCCAGATAACTCGGCGCGGCGAATACGCCGAGTTGCAGGTCGCCGACTCGCCTCGCCATCAAGGACTGATCGATAAGCTCGCCGCCGCGCACCACGCAATCGACGTTCTCGCCGATGATATCGACGATGCGGTCGCTGACGCCCATGTCGATCTGGATGTCCGGGTAACGCGCGTGAAACGCTGGCAATGCCGGCATCAGAATCATCCGCGCCAACGGGCTCGGCACGTCCACGCGCAATCGCCCCCGGGGCAATACGGCGGCGCTCGACAGGCTGGTTTCGGCGTCGTCCATGTCAGCCAGCAGGCGCAGAACCCGTTCGTAAAACACCGCGCCGTCGGCAGTCACGTTGACCTTGCGCGTGGTGCGGTTGAGCAGTTTGACCCGTAGCCGCGCCTCCAATTGCTGCACCAGTTGCGTCACGCTGGTTTTGCTCATGTGCAGCGTCTCGGCAGCCTTGGTGAAACTGCCGGTTTCCACCACTCGCGCAAAGGCCTGCATCGCGTCAAAACGGTCCATATCGCCTCGGATTGTTTGGGATTGGCAAACAGTGATGGCTAAGGTTGCCGGTTTATCGGGTCGACGCAAGTGCCTAGAGTCAGTTCATCGTTAACCCCGGGTCGGACCTGACCCTGATGCACTTCTGGAGGCACCGTTATTACACCGCGCGATGTAGTTTTCCCCGCTGGACGCCAGGCGCTTTACGACATCAATCGTTACTCGCCAGCGATCAAATCCAATGGCTTTTTATTCGTCTCTGGCCAAGTCGGCAGCCGCGAGGACGGCTCGCCGGAACCGGACCTGCAAACCCAAGTGCGGCGCGCGTTCACCAACCTCAATGCAATCCTCGAAGCCGCCGGTTGCACGTTCGACGACGTGATCGACGTCACGGGATTTATCGTCGATCCGGCGAAAAACTTCGAAGCAGTCTGGGCCGTGGTGCCGGAGTTCTGGGGCAACGCGCCGCACCCGACACTGACCTGCATCGGCGTGACATGGCTGTATGGCTTCGACTTCGAGATCAAGGTCATCGCCAAATTGCCGGAAACCGCCTGACCCGCAGGCAAAACCCACGGCGAGGGAGCCTGCTCCCCCGCCCAATCGGCCGCAGGCGGCTTTCATAATTCTTCTCGAACCTTTTAAAACGCGCCCCCGTCCTAGCTCTATCAACTTGCCGATAAAGCCTGCCGGAGTGGCCGATGCTCATTCATCCGAAAAAACATTTTCACCCCTACACCCACGCGAGCGGCGGCTGGGGTTCGGCGCAATCGGTGATGAAAATCCTCTGGCGCGAACAGGCGTTTGCCAAAGGTTCGGTGGCGTTGCTGAAACAGAACAAACCGGATGGTTTTGCCTGTGTCAGTTGCGCCTGGGCCAAGCCCGGCCGGCCGCACGCGCTGGAGTTTTGCGAGAACGGCGCCAAAGCCACTGCATGGGAGCTGACGTCGCTGAAAACCGACCCGGCGTTCTTCACCCGGCACACCCTCACCGAACTGCGGCAATGGCCCGATTACGATTTGGAGCAGCACGGGCGGCTGACTCATCCGCTGCGTTACGACGCGGCCAGCGACCGTTATCAGGAAACATCCTGGGACGAGGCTTATCGCGAGATCGGCGCGCAGTTGCAGACGATGCAGCCCGACAGCGTGGTGTTTTACGTCTCGGGGCGCGCCTCGCTGGAAACCTCGTTCATGTACCAGTTGTTCGCCCGCGCCTACGGCACCAACAACCTGCCCGACAGCTCGAACATGTGCCACGAAAGCACTTCGGTGGGTTTGCAGGAAAGCATCGGCGTGCCGGTCGGCACGGTGACGCTGGATGATTTCGAGCACACCGATTGCCTGTTTTTCTTCGGCCAGAACGTCGGCAGCAACGCGCCGCGCATGCTTCATCAATTGCAGGACGTGCGCAAACGCGATGTGCCGATCATCACCTTCAACCCTTTGCGCGAGCGCGGTCTGGAGCGCTTCGTCAATCCGCAGTCCCCCATCGAGATGCTCACGCCAGCATCGACCCTCATCAGCACCCAATACCACCAAGTGGCGATTGGCGGCGACACCGCAGCGCTGATCGGCCTGGCCAAGGTGTTGCTGGACATGGAGGATCGCGCGCCGTCGACCATTCTCGATCACGCCTTTATCGCCGAACACACCCAGGGTTTCGACGCCTTCGCGAGCATGGTTCGCGGCTGTCACTGGCAACAGATCGAACGCCAATCCGGCCTGAGC
Organism: Pseudomonas sp. 43NM1; assembly: GCF_002836905.1. Lineage (NCBI taxonomy): Bacteria > Pseudomonadati > Pseudomonadota > Gammaproteobacteria > Pseudomonadales > Pseudomonadaceae > Pseudomonas > Pseudomonas sp. 43NM1. Next base: position 14,939 of record NZ_MKGS01000204.1, read on the forward strand.
CGCGGCGCGCTGGAAGCGGCGGCGACGGTGTACGCGCAGAGCGAACGGGTGATGTTTATTTACGGCATGGGCATGACCCAGCACCGGCATGGCGTGCAGAACGTGCAAATGCTGGTGAACCTGCTGCTGATGCGCGGTAATTTCGGCAAACCGGGCGCCGGGATTTGCCCGGTGCGCGGGCATTCCAATGTGCAAGGTCAACGCACGGTGGGCATTACCGAAGACCCGAAAAAAGTCCCGGTCGAGTTGATTGAGCAGCAATTCGGTTTCAAGGTGCCGGAGCAAATGGGCTTATGCACGGTGGATGCCTGCGAAGGCATTCTTGCCGGGCAAGTGCGCGGTTTTATCGGTCTGGGCGGTAATTTCCTGCGGGCGATTCCCGACACCTCGCGCATGGAGCCGGCGTGGCAATCGCTTGAACTGAACGTGCAGATCGCCACCAAACTCAATCGTACGCACTTGGTCCCCGCGCAGAATCAATGGTTGCTGCCGTGCCTGGGTCGCATCGAAATTGACCGGCAAAACGGCGTCGCGCAAACCTGGGCCACCGAGGACAGCACCGGTTGCATCCACGGCTGGCACGGCAGCGCCGAACCAGTCAGCCCGCACGTACGCGCGGAGGCGAGCATCATCGCCGGCCTGGCCACGGCCGCCCTGCCCTCCGCCAGTTCCATCGACTGGCTGGGCTGGAGCAGCGACTATTCACGTGTGCGCTCGGCCATCGCCAAAACCTACCCGCAAATCTTCCACGACATGGAAACGCGCATGGCCGAACCCGGCGGTTTCCATCGGCCCATTGCGGTGGCCAAACGCGAATGGCTGACCGAGAGCGGCAAGGCGCAATTCGTCACGCCGGGCACGCTGAACGAAGATGACGACGTCAGCCCCGGCGACATCCCGCGCGATGTCCTGCAACTGATGACGCTGCGCAGCAACGATCAATTCAACACGACCATTTATGGTTATGAAGACCGTTTCCGTGGGATCAGCGGCACGCGTGAAGTGATTTTCATGCACTGCAATGACATCGCGCGGCTGGGCTTCAAGGTTGGCCAACGGGTGTTGCTGACCACGGCGATCGAGCCCGAAGTGAAGCGTCAGGTCGGGCCGTTGGAGATCGTCGCGTATGACATTCCCGAGGGCTGCGCGGCGGCGTATTACCCCGAATGCAATCCGCTGGTGCCGCTGTGGCACCACGCCGAACGCAGCAAAGTCCCCGCGGCGAAATCCGTGCCGATCCGCCTGAGCCCGGCATCCACCCAACCCCTGTAGGAGCGAGGCTTGCCCGCGAAAGCGTTTTACCGGCAACAATGATGTTGACTGACACGGCGCCTTCGCGGGCAAGCCTCGCTCCTACACGGTGCAGTTGCTTGCGGCTGAGGGCATCCCGGCCTATGGTCGTAGGCAGATTTGCCAGGCAGTGATCAGCAGCGTTTTGCTATCAATGGCTGGCCATCCAGTGCAAATCCACAGGAGGTGAAGACATGCCAAACAACACCCGCCCCGCCGTGCTCGAACTGATCGGCAACACGCCGCTGGTGCGCGTCAGCCGCTTTGATACCGGGCCGTGCACGCTGTTTCTCAAACTCGAATCGCAGAACCCCGGCGGTTCGATCAAGGACCGCATCGGCCTGGCGATGATCGACGCCGCCGAGCGCGACGGCCGCCTCAAACCCGGCGGCACCATTGTTGAAGCCACCGCCGGCAACACCGGTTTGGGTCTGGCGCTGGTCGGGCGCGCCAAGGGTTATCGGGTGGTATTGGTGGTACCGGACAAGATGTCCACCGAGAAGGTCTTGCACCTCAAAGCCATGGGCGCCGAAGTGCACATCACCCGCTCTGATGTCGGCAAGGGCCATCCCGAGTATTACCAGGACGTCGCCGCGCGTTTGGCCAAGGACATTCCCGACGCGTTTTTCGCCGACCAATTCAATAACCCGGCGAACCCGCTGGCCCACGAATGCAGCACCGCGCCGGAAATCTGGGCGCAAACCCAGCATGACCTCGACGCGATTGTGGTCGGCGTCGGTTCGGCCGGCACGTTGACCGGCCTGACCCGTTTCTTCAAGCGCGTACAACCGAATCTGCAAATGGTCCTCGCCGACCCCATCGGCTCGGTGATGGCCGAATACAGCCGCACCGGCACCCTCGGCACGCCCGGTTCGTGGGCGGTTGAAGGCATCGGCGAAGACTTTATTCCGTCGATTGCCGACCTCTCCAGCGTGCGCCACGCCTACTCGATCAGCGACGAAGAAAGCTTCGATCACGCGCGCCAATTGCTCCGCGCCGAGGGCATTCTTGGCGGTTCATCGACTGGGACGTTGCTCGCCGCAGCCCTGCGCTATTGCCGCGAACAGACCGAGCCGAAGCGCGTGGTCACGTTCGTCTGCGACACCGGCACGCGCTATCTGTCGAAGGTCTACAACGACCAATGGATGAACGATCAGGGCCTGCTCAAATACAAACATTACGGCGATTTGCGCGACTTGATCGCGCGGCGTTTCGAGGACGGCCGGGTAATCAGCGTCGGCCCGGATGACACCTTGCTCACGGCGTTCCAGCGCATGCGCCTGGCGGACGTTTCGCAACTGCCGGTGCTGGTCGACGGGCAGCAACTGGTCGGGGTGATCGATGAATCGGATATCCTCCTCGGCATGCAGGAAGACGCCTCGCACTTTCGCATGACCGTCGCCAGCGCCATGACCGACAAGTTGCAAACCTTGCCGCCGAGCGCCAGTCTGGCGCAACTGCAAGCCGAACTTGATCGCGGACTGGTGGCGATCATTGCCGACGCGGCGGGCTTCCACGGTTTGATTACGCGCGTCGATTTGCTCAACCATTTACGGAGATCCCTTACATGAGTCAACACGATGAAACCGGCGCGCCACGCGCTTTCGCCACTCGGGTGATCCACGCGGGCCAGGTTCCGGACCCGTCGACCGGGGCGCTGATGCCGCCGATCTACGCTAACTCGACGTACCTGCAATCGAGCCCCGGCGTGCACAAAGGCCTCGATTACGGGCGCTCGCACAACCCGACGCGCTTTGCTTTGGAGCGCTGCGTCGCCGACCTTGAGGGCGGCACCCAGGCGTTCGCGTTCGCTTCCGGGCTGGCAGCGATTTCCACCGTGCTCGAACTGCTCGATGCCGGTTCGCACATCGTTTCCGGCAATGACTTGTACGGCGGCACTTTCCGTCTGTTCGACAAAGTGCGCCAACGCAGCGCCGGGCACAGTTTCAGCTACGTTGACCTGACCGACCTGTCGGCATTCGAAGCCTCGCTGCAGGACGACACGCGGATGGTCTGGGTCGAAACCCCGAGCAACCCGCTGTTGAGCCTGACCGATCTGGCCGCCATCGCCCGCGTCTGCCGCGCCCGGGGCATTATCTGCGTCGCCGACAACACCTTCGCCAGCCCGTGGATTCAGCGGCCGCTGGAGTTGGGTTTCGACATCGTCGTGCACTCGACCACCAAATACCTGAATGGCCACTCTGATGTGATCGGCGGCATCGCTGTCGTCGGCAACAACCCGGACCTGGCTGAACGCCTGGGCTTTTTGCAGAATTCGGTCGGCGCGATTTCCGGTCCGTTTGACGCCTTCCTGACCTTGCGCGGCGTGAAAACGTTGGCACTGCGCATGGAGCGCCACTGCAGCAACGCCCTGGAGCTGGCGCAATGGCTGGAGTCTCAGCCGCAGGTGTCGCGAGTCTATTACCCAGGGTTGCCGTCGCATCCGCAGCATGAGTTGGCCAAGCGGCAAATGCGCGGGTTTGGCGGGATGATTTCGGTGGATCTGAACACTGACCTGGCCGGTTCGAAACGCTTTCTGGAGAACGTAAAGATTTTCGCGCTGGCGGAAAGTCTGGGCGGCGTTGAGAGTTTGATCGAGCACCCGGCGATCATGACCCACGCAAGTATTCCGGCGGAAACCCGGGCGCAGTTGGGCATTGGTGACGGTTTGGTGCGCCTGTCGGTGGGCGTCGAAGACGTGGAAGATCTGCGCGCAGATCTGGCGCAGGCGCTGGCGACGATTTAAGCAAAAGTGAAATAGACAAGCCCCACCACAATACCTTGTAGCAGCTGGCGGAGCCTGCGTTCGGCTGCGCAGCAGTCGCGAAACCAGTCACTGTGGTGTGTCAGAAAGAACTCGCGCAAAACAAATGGCGACTGCTGCGCAGCCGAACGCAGGCTTCGCCAGCTGCTACATGGGATTCGTGTTGGCTGGGAGAATGGTTTGTCAGTAGGTGAAAAGGGGGACAGTGATCTGTCCCCTTTTTTTGCCTTTATGAAGTACCCAGCCCTTGCGATAAATCCGCCGGATTACCCGGATTACCTGGATTCACCCGAGGCTCCGTTTGCGGTTTCGCTTCGGGATCGGTGTGTTCGGTGGTCCTGGTCACCGTATCGCGCACCGCTTCAAACCCCTCCTGCGCCTGATGTTTGACCTTATCGGCCAAGTCCGCGCTGGTCTTGCCCAGATAACGACGCTCAACCGTAGTCGATGGCAACGCCGCGCCCAGCAGCGCGCCAAACGCGATGCCTGCGGCCGCGACCATCAGCGGTTGTTCCTGCAGCAGGTTGGTCAATTGTTGCCCCACCACCTGCGAATTGCGCCGCAGTTTTTCGCCGGCATCGTGCGCGGCATGGCTGAAGTTTTCGCTGGCAGCGCCGAGGCGATCACCCGTGCTGGCGGCCTTGTCCTTCAACGATTGATAACCGTCCTTCAGCGAATCGCCTGCCTGATGCAGTCGGTCGCGCGCGCCATCAATGCCGTCCGCCAAACCGTCGGCCCATTCGCTGGCAGTGTTTTGATCCGGCCCGACGCGATAACCCGGCCGTGCGGTTGGCGGACGATTCTGGCTGACCATCAGCCACAACAATCCCACCGAGGTCAGCACCGCCGGCACCGGATTATTGCGCACGCTGGTGCCCAGATTGGTCAGGAACGTGGTGCCGTTGCTTTGCATCATGCCCAACGCCTGATCGAACATCTGCCCCGGCGTGAACTTGCTTTCCAGCGCGTCGACGATATGGCCAATGCTTGCCCGTTGCGCGTCGATTTCGCGCTCGATGGTTTCCGGGCTCTTGCCTGCTTCAGCTTCAAATTCGCGGTTCATGACACTCTCCTGCGCAGCGCTTCCTGGTCTTTATTCAAGGCATCCAACGTGCGATCCGGCTTGAAATGGGACGGCTCGAATTGCTTTTTGCCCGACTGCAACATGGTGAAGCCAATGATCATCACCACCACGCCGACAATCAGCGCAGCCAGCCATGGCGCCATGAACATGCTCAGCCCGTACACCGCCGACATCAGCAAAATGATCAAACCGGCAAGCAACACAATCGCGCCGCCAGCGACCGCCGCCACGCCAGCCTTGAGCGTGGTGAGGCTGGCTTGAAATTCAGCCTTGGCCAACGCCAGTTCCTTGGAAAACAGCACCGGCACTTCGTGGGACAACTGTCGCAACAACCCGACAATCGAAGCGTCCTGTTCCGCCGCTGGCAGCGGTCTTGAACCCGGCAATTCGGTATCTTGCTTGTTCATCACAGTTCTCCTCGATTGGCTGGCGAGATCGGTGGCTGGGCTGTCGCGAAGTCCGACGGATGTTCGTACTCGCTCGGTGCTGCGGGCGTGCCGCCGGTGGCCAGACCGGGGTTTGGTTCGGCGCGCGAAGGCACGGACGTTTCGTAAGGGCGCTGGGCGCCGAAACCCGCTGTGGGCGGCACGGAATGCCCGGCAGCCGGATCCTTTTCACTGGTCGTCGTCGCCGCTGCGCTGGTGCCTGCTTTGAGGAAACGCGACAAACCGAAGCCCAGCGCAATGCTGCCGGCGACAAACAATGCCGGGTTATTTCGCGCCAGTTCGGCGCCGTCGTGCAGCAGTTGTTCGGCGCTCTTGCCGCGCAGATTTTTCGCCAGGCCGCTCATCGACTCGGCGACATCCGCGAGGTAATCGGACATGCCTAATGCGTCCTTGTCTTCCATGCCGGAAACGAAGGATTTCGCCCCTTGGGCCAAGGCCTCGATCTGCTCCGCAGCACTGTCGCGGTATTGCCCGAATTGCGCATCCGCCTGTTGCCGGGCGTTGCCGAGCACCTCGGTGACATCCTCTTTCAAGTGATCAAATTGCTGTTCAGGCTTTGCATTGCCCTGACCCTCGGCCTGCGTCCCAGCCCTGTTATCTGAAGTATTCATGGCTACCCTCGCCTTGCGATTTAACAAGCGTTTTCGGGTCTGCCACGAATCAGCCGCAGCTGCCCTTATTGATGATGACGAAGCGCCGTTGCCGGGAGTTCCAAGAAAATGATGAGCGACACAACAAGTCGGACGCATGACCCTTCACGGCTGGCGAAATTGGTCACGGAGGACCGCTAGTCCCAGTTGTCGGCAACTGGCTTGAACTTCCAATCGCCAATGCTCCTCTCCCACTTACCATCCAGAAATCAGCAATGAAGGGAGCAGGACATCATGAGAGCACTCACCTACCACGGTGCGAACGACGTCAAAGTTGACACTGTTCCCGACCCGGTAATCGTCGACAGCGATGACATCATTCTGCGAGTCACGGCGACGGCGATCTGCGGATCGGACTTGCACCTCTACCGCGGAAAAATCCCCACGGTGGAACACGGCGATATCTTCGGCCACGAGTTCATGGGCATCGTCGAGGAAGCGGGTTCCGCGGTGACCGCCGTGCAACCCGGCGACCGCGTGGTGATCCCGTTCGTGATTGCCTGTGGCAGTTGTTTCTTCTGCGAAATGGACTTGTTCGCCGCCTGTGAAACCACCAACACCGGGCGCGGCGCGATCATCAATAAAAAGTCGATTCCGTCCGGCGCCGCGCTGTTTGGTTTCAGCCATATGTACGGCGGGATTCCCGGCGGCCAGGCTGAATACGTGCGCGTGCCGAAAGCCAATACCGGGCCGTTCAAAGTGCCGGGGACGTTATCGGACGAGAAGGTTTTGTTTCTCTCGGACATCTTGCCAACGGCCTATCAAGCGGTGACCAACGCCGGTATCGGCAGCGGCTCCAGCGTGGCGATTTTCGGCGCCGGGCCTGTGGGATTGTTGAGTGCCGCGTGCGCGCGGATGCTCGGCGCCGAGCAGATTTTCATGGTCGATCACCACCCGTATCGCCTGGCGTACGCGCAGAGAACCTACGGGGTGATCCCGATCAATTTTGATGAAGACAATGACCCTGCCGACACGATTATTCGCCAGACCAAAGGCATGCGCGGTGTCGACGGCGTGGTGGACGCGGTGGGTTTCGAAGCCAAGGGCAGCACCACTGAAACGGTGCTCGCGACGCTGAAGCTTGAGGGTGGCAGCGGCAAGGCGTTGCGTCAGTGCATTGCTGCCGTGCGGCGTGGCGGGACCGTGAGTGTGCCGGGGGTTTATTCCGGGTTTATCCACGGGTTCATGTTTGGCGATGCGTTCGATAAGGGCCTGACGTTCAAAATGGGCCAGACGCACGTGCAGCGATTCTTGCCGGAATTGCTTGAACACATCGAGACCGGACGACTCGCGCCGGAGGTCATCATCAGCCACCGGATGTCGCTGGAACAGGCGGCTGAAGGCTACAAGATGTTCGACAAGAAAGAGGACGAGTGCCGCAAAGTCATCCTCACGCCGGGGGATGCGGCGATTGCCTTGCCGGACAGCGATGGTCCGTTTGGGGCGCTGGCGTCCTGATAACGCCAAACCGTAGGAGCGAGGCTTGCCCGCGAAGCTTTTGGCGTATTTGAAGACACCTTCGCGGGCAAGCCTCGCTCCTACAGGGGGTGGGTGCCGTTCACAGATTTCGTGCACAACACCGACCCATGTGGGAGCGAGCCTGCTCGCGATCAGGCCATCACAGCCAACCTCAATTCAGAGATCCGTAATTTCCTTGTGACGCGGCACCAGCGTTTTCATCACGCTCCACGCCACCAGGTACGCCACGGCGCAGATCGCGAACATGATCATGTAGCCGGTATGAATGTCGTTGATCGACTTGTAATAGTCGAACACCCAGCCACCGATCTTGGTCATCACCACACCGCCCAAACCACCGGCCATGCCGCCGATGCCGACGACCGAAGCCACGGTTTTCTGCGGGAACATGTCGGACACGGTGGTGAAGATGTTGCACGACCACGCCTGGTGCGCCGAGGCGCCGATACCGATCAACAACACCGGAATCCAGAAGCTGATATAGCCCAACGGCTGCGCCAGCAACACCACCAACGGGAACAGCGCGATCACCAGCATGGCTTTCATGCGGCCGTCATACGGTTTGTCGCCGCGTGACATGAAGTAGCTCGGGAACCAGCCACCGCCAATACTGCCGACCATGGTCATGCTGTACAGCACGGCCAACGGGATAACGA
>NZ_MKGS01000205.1:0-22725 GCF_002836905.1 Pseudomonas sp. 43NM1
GCCGATGTCATGCGCGACCGCTTGCAGCGCTTCCGGGGTAATCGCAAAACCCCAACTGCTGACGGTTTGCGCGACGGTTACCACGTCGGCACCGACCACAGCGGCCGGGCTGTTCATGGCGAAATACACGCCTGGCTCAATCACCGAGGCGGCGACCATGGCCATGATCGCGACGAAGGACTCCATCAACATCGCGCCGTAGCCGATGTAGCGGGAATTGACTTCGTTATCCAACAACTTCGGCGTGGTGCCGGAGGAGATCAGCGCGTGAAAACCGGACACCGCGCCACAGGCAATGGTAATGAACAGGAACGGGAACAGACCGCCCTTCCACACCGGCCCGGTGCCGTCGACGAATTGGGTCAGCGCGGGCATTTTCAGCTCGGGCATGGTCACCAGAATGCCGATCGCCAGAGCGATGATGGTGCCGATCTTGAGGAACGTGGACAGATAATCGCGCGGCGCCAGGATCAGCCACACCGGCAACGAAGCAGCGACGAAACCATAACCGACCAGCATCCAGGTGATCTGCACGCCAGTGAAACTGAACGCCTTGGCCCACACCGGATCGGCGGCAATCTGCCCGCCCAGCCAGATCGAGCCCAACAGCAGCAGCACGCCAACGATGGAAATTTCACCGATGCGGCCCGGGCGGATGTAGCGCATGTAAATGCCCATGAACATCGCGATCGGGATGGTCGCCATCACCGTGAAAATCCCCCACGGGCTCTCGGCCAGGGCTTTGACCACGATCAGCGCCAGCACCGCGAGGATGATGATCATGATCAGGAAGCAGCCAAACAGCGCGATGGTCCCAGGGATACGGCCCATTTCTTCACGGACCATGTCGCCGAGCGAGCGGCCGTTACGCCGCGTCGAGAGGAACAGGATCATGAAATCCTGCACCGCACCGGCCAGCACTACACCGGCAATCAGCCACAGCGTGCCGGGCAGATAACCCATCTGCGCCGCCAGCACCGGCCCAACCAGCGGCCCCGCGCCAGCAATGGCCGCGAAGTGGTGACCGAACAGGATGTGTTTGTTGGTCGGGACGTAGTCCAGGCCATCATTGTTGAGAACGGCGGGGGTGGCCCGACGTGGATCGAGTTGCATCACATGGGTTGCGATGAACAGGCTGTAGTAACGGTATGCAACGAGGTAAATGGCCACCGCGGCGACCACAATCCACAAGGCGTTGATCGCCTCTCCTCGGCGCAATGCCACTACGCCAAGGGCGCACGCTCCTACGATTGCCAGCAGCAGCCAGGGTAAGTGGCGTAGCAGGCTATTATTATTTTTCATTTTTATATTCCAGCCAGGGTGGACAAGAAAGACAGCCATCCGGAGTTTAGCTCGCCTGTCGATAAAGACCATACCCAACATTGGTCTAGAGCCATCAGCGTGTGGTCTAGAGCCATCAGCGTGTGGTCTGGAACCATCAGCGTGCTGGCCGCGCTCGCCAATGCCGGTCTATAGTCAGGCAACCTTCACGAGGATTGCGCCATGAGTGACCAGCCTGCCGATCGCCGCCGCTTCAAACGAATCGAGTTCGATGCCCGCACCGAGCTGAGCCAGGGAGAATTGACCTGGCCAGTGAAGCTGATCGACCTGTCACTCAAGGGCTTGTTGATCGAGAAGCCCGAACCCTGGCTGGGTAATCCGGCGCAGCATTTTCTGGTGGATATTCACTTGACCACTGACGTCGAGATCAAAATGGACGTCGAGTTGGCACACGACGACCACGGCCAGCTCGGCTTCGTCTGCAAACACATCAGCCTGGAATCCATCGAGCGCTTGCGGCGGTTGATCGAGTTCAACCTCGGCGACCCGGCAGAACTCGAGCGCGAGTTGGGTGCCCTGATCGAAGTCTGACAAACACCCTGAAACGAATGTGGGAGCGAGCTTGCTCGCGATAGCGGCGTGCCATCCAACATTATTGGCAACTGACACATTGCTATCGCGAGCAAGCTCGCTCCCACAGGGTTTTGCGTTATTCGAACAACGCGTCCAGCGCCTGTTCCAGTCGGGTCACCGCGATGATCTGCAAGCCCGGCGGCGCTTCTTTCGGTGCGTTGCCCTTGGGCACGATCGCGCGTTTGAAGCCGTGTTTCGCCGCTTCTTTCAAGCGCTCCTGGCCACTCGGCACTGGGCGCACCTCGCCGGACAAGCCGACTTCGCCGAACACCAGCAGATCATGCGGCAGCGGCCGATTGCGCAGGCTCGACATCACCGCCGCCATCAACGCCAGATCCGAGGCGGTTTCCAGCACTTTGACCCCGCCGACCACGTTGAGGAACACGTCCTGATCGTGGGTCGGAATCCCGCCGTGGCGGTGCAATACCGCCAGCAGCATCGCCAGACGGTTCTGATCCAGCCCCAGCGTGACCCGGCGCGGGTTGGCCAAATGACTGTCATCGACCAGCGCCTGCACTTCGACCAGCATCGGTCGCGTGCCTTCCCACGTCGCCATCACCACACTGCCCGGGACTTCTTCCTGCGCGCGCGTTAGAAAAATCGCCGAAGGGTTGGAGACTTCTTTCAAACCCTTGTCGGTCATGCCGAACACGCCGAGTTCGTTGACCGCGCCGAAACGGTTTTTCACCGCCCGCAGCAGACGCAAACGGCCATCGGATTCGCCTTCGAAATACAACACGGTATCGACCATGTGCTCCAGCACCCGCGGGCCGGCGAGCGCGCCTTCCTTGGTCACGTGGCCGACGAGGAAAATCGCCGTGCCGCTCTGCTTGGCGTAACGCACCAGCAACGCCGCGCTCTCGCGCACCTGGGAAACACCGCCAGGCGCGGATTGCAGTTGTTCGGTGAAAATCGTCTGGATCGAGTCAATCACCATGACCTTGGGTTTTTCCAGACGGGCCGTGGCGATGATTGTTTCGATGCAGGTTTCGGTCATCACCCGCAGCTTGTCCTGGGGCAAACCGAGGCGACGCGCGCGCATCGCCACTTGTTGCTGGGATTCTTCGCCGGTGACATACAGCGCCGGCATGCTCTTGGCGAGGTTGCACAAGGTTTGCAACAGAATCGTCGATTTGCCGATGCCCGGATCACCGCCGATCAACACCACCGAGCCGTCCACCAGACCGCCGCCCAATACCCGATCGAGTTCGCTGGAGGCCGTTGAGAAACGCGGAATTTCTTCGACGCTGACTTCCGCCAGGGTCTTGATCTGCGCCTGCTGGCCGGTCCAACCGGTGCGACCGCTGGGCGCCGCAGCACCGCCGCTCTCGACCATGGTTTCGGTCAGCGTGTTCCAGGCCCCGCACTCGCCGCACTGGCCCGCCCACTTGGGGAATGTTGAGCCGCACTCGGTGCAGCCGTACATGCGCTTGGCCTTGGCCATCTGAACTCCCGGGAAAAACCGCGATGATAGCTCAGCTGAGACGGATCAGCGCGGCGCGGCGTTGCGGATTTCACCGCTGGCCAGACGCGCGGCGCTATTGCCCAGCGGATCTTCGGCATTCAGGTCGGCACCCTTGGCTTTCAGCGCATCGAGCAATTCCACGCGATTGAACAGTCCGGCGTACATCGCGGCAGTCTGCCCGGCGCCGTTGCGTTGATCGGGGCTGCAATCGCTGGCCAGCAAGGTGCGCGCGATGTGCATTTCACCCTTGAAAATAGCGCCCATCAGCGCCGTGTTGCCGCGCTGATCCTGCGCGCAGGCATCGGCGCCGGCAGCGAGCAAGCGGTTCACCGCATCCGTCTGACCGTGGTACGCCGCCAGAATCAGCGCGGTGTAACCCTTGGCGTCGCGGGTATCGAGGGAATAACCGGCGTCGATAAAAGTCTCAAGCATCGGCACATCGCCACGGCGCGCGGCGTCGAAATAGTAATCCTGCAGTTGCGCTTTCAGCGCGGCCGGGTCTTGCGTGACATCGACCGCAGGCTCGGCAAACGCACTCCACGAGAGCGCTGCCAGAAAAAAGCATAAACACCAACGCATGACTGGCTCCTTTGTTGTGACGTAGATGTGGCGCAGAGGTGACGGAGCCTCGTACGAGGCCCCGCATGTTCAGGCAAAAAAGCGATCAGTCCGCCAGTTTCGCCGCCAGTGCCTTGACCCGCGCCAGGTCACCCTTGGCCACTTTGGTGACGCCGGTGCCGTACTCGGGATCGGCCTTATAAAGGAAGGACAGCATGATGTGCTTGCTCTCATCGTCGGTGGTCGCCAACGAACCGCCGAAGCTGTCGATCAAGTCCTGACGCTCCTTCGGGCTGAACGAGCGATACAAATCGCCGGCCTGCTTGAAGTTCTGCTCATGCTGGATCTTCGCCTGCTGGGTGCTGCCGCTCAGCGCCGACTGGCTGTAGCGCGCGGTTTGCGCCTCTTCACGCGGCAGCAAACGGCTCGGCTGATAGTTCACGCCGCTGCTGCTGGCGCCACTGTTCATCGCGCCATCCTGATTGCCATTGTTCACTGGCACTTTCGCTGCGTTGATCGGCAATTGCAGGGCGTTGGCGCCGAGGCGATACATCTGCGTATCGGCATAAGAGAACACTCGACCTTGCAACAAACGGTCTTCCGAAGGCTCGATACCTGGCACCAGATTGGCCGGAGCCATGGCAACTTGTTCGGTTTCCTGGAATACATTCGCCGGATTACGGTTCAAGACCATTTGTCCAACTTTGCGCTCCGCAATACCCGGCCAGACCTTAGTTGCGTCCAATGGATCAAAATCAAACTTGTACAAGTCTTGCGGGTTGACCACTTGCACGTACAAGTCCCACTTCGGGAAGTTGCCTTTGTTGATGTTGGTGACCAAATCATTTGTCAGATGGCTGTAGTCCTGACCTTGAACTTTGACCACTTCTGCCGGATCGAGATTCTTGATCCCTTGCAAACTCTTCCAGTGAAACTTCACGTAGTGAACTTCACCTTTAGTGTTGATTAACTTGTAGGCATGAACACCGTTACCGTCCATCTGCCGATAACTGGCAGGTGTGCCAGCGTTGGAATACAACTCGGTCAGCGTGCGCGTGGCTTCCGGTACGTGGGAGAAGAAGTCGAAACGGCGCGAGTCGTCGTCAAGGTTGGTGCGCGGATCAGGTTTGAAGGCGTGGACCATGTCCGGGAATTTGATCGCGTCGCGGATGAAGAAGGTCGGGAAATTGTTGCCGACCAGGTCCCAGTTGCCGTCAGCGGTGTAGAACTTGGTGGCAAAACCGCGCGGGTCACGCAGGGTTTCCGGGGAATGGTTGCCATGCACCACCGCCGAGAAACGCACGAACACCGGGGTGCTCTGGCCGGCGGCGAAGACTTTGGCTTTGGTCAGATCGCTGAGATCGTCGGTCACCGTGAAGGTGCCGTGGGCGCCGGTGCCGCGGGCGTGCACCACGCGCTCGGGAATGCGCTCGCGGTCAAAGCGCTGGAGTTTCTGGATCAACTGCACGTCTTGCAGGAGCACCGGGCCAGTGGCGCCGGCAGTTTGCGAGTTCTGGTTATCGCCGACGGCGGCACCGTTATCGCGGGTCAGGGTGGCTGCACTCACAGAAAACGACAGCAGGCCGGCGCTCAAAACGCCGAGGGCGCGGCGATGGGGAAAAGCCCCGAGGCCAAGGGAAATTTGCATTGGAGATTCCTCTGATTTTTTAAGGCGCATCCAGGTGCGCTCAACAGAGGCTAGAGACCGCTGGCGCAAAATCTAAATAGAAATGCCCAACCGCAGCGATAGGGAAAACGGGCTGGAAGCCACGGTCTAGACGGGGTAACCGCGCGCGAGTGATGGCTTTTTGTAAACTTTTCGCAATCAGGCGGGTCGACTGCAGGCAAGCCATGTAAGCAGGTGTTTCGAGCGAGATGCGTTTTGCTGATTTACACTGCGTTCACCAACCTCATCTGTAACAAGGAAATCACCTATGGGCGTGATAAACGAGTTCAAGGCCTTCGCGGTCAAAGGCAATGTGGTCGACATGGCCGTCGGTATCATCATCGGCGCCGCGTTTGGCAAGATCGTTTCGTCGTTTGTAGGCGACGTGATCATGCCACCCCTCGGTCTGCTGATCGGTGGGGTGGATTTCAGTGATCTGGCCATTACGCTCAAGGCTGCCAACGGCGACATCCCGGCGGTTGTGCTGGCGTACGGCAAGTTTATCCAGACCATGATCGACTTCGTGATCGTTGCGTTCGCGATCTTCATGGGCGTCAAACTGATCAACCGTTTGAAGCGTGAAGAGGCCGTGGCGCCGAAGCTGCCGCCAGTGCCGACCAAAGAGGAAGAGCTGTTGAGCGAGATCCGCGATCTGCTCAAGGCGCAGAACGAACAACCGAGAAGGTTGGAGTGATAAAAAACGGCGCCTGCGGGGCGCCGTTTTTTTTACCAGCGGTTTTTTACCAGCGGTTTTTTACCAGCCGTTTTTTACCAGTAGCTCTCTACCAGTAGTTCTCTACCGCGACCTGCCCGGGCCGGCGACTCAGGCTGAGGTTCATGTCGCGTTGTTTCAGTAGCTTGCGGGTGTCGTCGATCATCTGCGGGTTGCCGCAAATCATCACACGCGAGTGCTCCGGCGTCAGCGCCACGCCTGCCGCGCGCTCCAGTTCGCCATTCTCGATCAGGGTGGTAATCCGCCCATTGAGCGCGCCGTCGAACTGCTCGCGGGAAACGGTCGGGATGAAGTGCAGTTTGTGCGCGTACTCGGCCAGGTAATCGCGCTGCGCCAGCCCCGCGATCAAGTCCCGATACGCCAGCTCCCGTCCCTCGCGCACGCTGTAGACCAGGATGATGCGCTCGAATTTCTCCCAGACTTCGAAGTCCTGCAGGATCGACAGAAACGGCGCCACCCCGGTGCCTGTGGATAACAGCCACAAGTCGCGACCATCGACGAAGCGATCAAGCGTCAGGTAACCCGTGGCCATTTTCTCGATCAGCAAGGTGTCGCCGACTTTCAAGCGGCTCAGCTCACTGGTGAATTCGCCGCCCGGCACGACAATCGAGAAGAATTCGAGAAACTCGTCATGCGGCGAAGAAACCATCGAATAGGCGCGCCACACCGTGCTGCCATCAGCCTTGGTCACGCCCAATCGGGCGAACTGCCCCGCGACAAAACGAAAGCCCGAATCCCTGGTGGTGCGCAGGGTAAACAGGCTCGGGGTCAATGGCTGGACGTCGAGCAAGGTCTGGCGGGTGAATTTTTCTGCACTGGCGGTCATGGGGCACTCCATCGGACAGGTGCGCCAGTGTCCCGCAAAGCAGGCGGGTTAAACACCGATGGTTTGTAGTGGCATTCCCTGAAAGGTTCTATCGCAAGGCCACGAGCGAAGTTTTTGACGGCGCTGAATCATCGGATAAATGAACTGCAACAGTGTTTACATTATGAAGTTCATCTTAATCGTTACAGAACCATTACAACCTTAAGAACTCATTTATCGAATTATTGAACGTTTCCATAACAAAATAGTCGGGGTGTTTTCTGAGGATTAGTCCTACACTCCGGGCGTGCCGGATCATTGGATCCAATATGCACCCCGACGAAATACGTAAATGGAGATTACGGTAATGGAAATATGGAAGGAGACGCAGCTCACTCAGTTGTCGTGCGCCAAAGAGTTTGATACCGCGTACCAGATTTCACTCAACTTCATCAAAAATCTGGGCTTCAAGTTTTGCGCGTTCTCAACCACCTCCAAGGCGCCGACCACTTCGACCACCACATTTATGCGCAACAACTTCCCCCCAGACTGGAACACTCTTTACGAACAGAACAAATTCGATGCTATTGACCCTATCGCCGCCCACTGCACGCAATCGATGTTGCCGATTCTTTGGTCCGAACACGCTTTCGCCAAAACCCCATGGATCTGGCAGGCCATGCAAGAGCAAAAGCTGCAGCACGGCTGGTCGCAATCGATCCACGACGAGGAAAATGACCTGTGCAGCGTTTTGAGCCTGGCCCGAAGCCACTGTGAGGTGACGGCGTATGAGATGTATGAAAACCTCGGGTTCACGGTGTTCATCAGTCGCCATTTGCACGCCTTGGCCGCGATGGCGCTGCCCAGGAAACCCCCTGCGCCAAGCATCCCGCACCTGTCTGCGCGAGAGATCGAAGTGCTGAAATTATCGGCCGACGGCAAGACCGCCTACGAGATTTCGCGGATCCTCAACCTGAGCGAACGCACGGTGAATTTCCACGTGCACCGCTCCATCGAGAAACTCGGCGTGTGCAACAAGATTTCCGCGGTGATCAAGGCCACCCGGGTCGGCGTCATCTGAGGACGCTGTACTCAAGGAAAACCTGCGAGTAATCCAACCGAAAAAAACGTACCATTTGCGATCCGTCCAGAGTGATGACGTGGGAACCTCCACGGCGCAGTCCACTCGGCCGTTTCTGCCCGCTACATCGCCCCAGGGCTGCGGGACACCCGTTGATTATCCAGAGCCCCCCGCCCCATGCCTTTGCTCGAAACACCTTTCGCCGAACTCGACCTGATCCGCCAGCCCGAACAGCAGAATGAACCGCTGCAAGCCTTCGATGCCGCGGACGAGTACCTGCTCAATCATCTGGCCGAACAGCAACCGAGCGCTGACTGCAGAGTGTTGGTGCTCAACGACAGTTTTGGCGCATTGGCTGCGAGCCTCGCAGGCAAGGTCCAGATCACCAGCAGTGGTGATTCGTATCTGGCGTTTCAGGGTCTGGAAAAGAATTTGATTCGTAACGGCCTGAGTTTCGACGCCGTGCCGAGTGTGCCGGCCAACGAAGCCTTGGTCGGGCCGTTTGATCGTGTACTGATCCGCGTGCCAAAAACCCTCGCCCTGCTCGAAGAACAACTGATTCGCCTGCAAAGCCAATTGGCGCCGGGCGCGCAGGTGATTGCTGCGGCGATGGTCAAGCACCTGCCGCGTGCGGCTGGCGATCTGCTCGAACGTTATATCGGCCCGGTTCGGGCGTCGTTGGCGGTGAAAAAAGCGCGTTTGCTGATTGCCACGCCAGAAGCGAAAGCGCCGGCCACCTCGCCCTACCCTTCGCGTTACCTGCTCGACGAGCCGGCCATCGAACTGCTCAACCACGCCAACGTGTTCTGCCGCGAAGGCCTGGATATCGGCACGCGCGCGTTCCTGCCGCACCTGCCGAAAAACCTGGGCGCGGCGCGCGTGGCTGATCTCGGTTGCGGCAACGGCGTGTTGGCAATCGCCAGCGCCCTGCAAAACCCTGACGCGCAGTACACGCTGGTGGACGAGTCGTTCATGGCCGTGCAATCGGCCAGCGAAAACTGGCGTGCGGCGCTGGGCGAGCGCGAGGTGATCGTGCGCGCGGGTGATGGTCTGGCCGGGCAGGAAGAACAATCGCTGGACGTGGTTTTGTGCAATCCGCCGTTTCATCAGCAGCAAGTGGTCGGTGACTTCCTGGCCTGGCGCATGTTCCAGCAGGCTCGCGAAGCGCTGGTGGTGGGTGGCGCGCTGTATATCGTCGGCAATCGTCATTTGGGTTATCACAGCAAACTGGCGCGGCTGTTTCGCGGGGTCGAGCAAGTGGCGGCGACGCCGAAATTCGTCATTCTGAAAGCGCGTAAATAATCCCGGGCAAAAAAAACCCTCCATCAGGAGGGTTGAGAAACCGTGTCACAAGGCACGGAACGGGAATAGGTGAATGCCTTCAGTGCGTGCTCAGGCCCGCGGCATTCATGAACATGCGCATCAGGCTGGCGACGATGAACAGCGCCACGACGCTGCCGGTCCAGATCATCGCCAACCATCCGAGCCGCTGCCACAGCGGTTTTTTTTCGGCCTGTTGAATCTCGTGCAGGGACGGTTTGGTGGACATGATTGCAATCCTCATTTGAGGGTGATGGCGTCTGGGAAGACGCCTTCGCGAGCAAGCTCTGCTCCTACGGGTGCGATGGCGTCCGGGAGAACGCCTTTGCTCCTACGGGTACGCCGTTCGGCTAGTGGTAGCCATCTTCATGGGTGACTTTGCCGCGGAACACGTAGTAGCTCCAGAAGGTGTAACCCAGGATGAACGGGATAATGAACAGCGTGCCGACCAGCATGAAGCCTTGGCTTTGCGGCGGTGCGGCGGCGTCCCAGATCGAGATCGACGGCGGCACAATGTTTGGCCACAAGCTGATGCCCAAGCCGCTGTAGCCGAGGAAGATCAGCACCAGCGTCAGCAGGAACGGCGTGTAATGCGCGTTGCGAGCGACGGCGCGGATCAGACCGTACATGGTCACCAGAACCAGGATTGGCACCGGCAGGAACCAGAACAGATTCGGCAGCGTGAACCAGCGCGCGGCGATGTCGGCGTGGGCCAACGGCGTCCAGATACTGACGATGCCGATCACCGCCAACACCACGAACGCCAAGGGCCGCGCGAGGTTGTGCATCTGCTCTTGCAACTTGCCTTCGGTCTTCATGATCAGCCAGGTGCAACCGAGCAACGCGTAGGCAATCACCAGCGCTACGCCGCAGAACATGGTGAACGGCGTCGCCCAGTCGAGTGAGCCGCCGGCGAACTGGCGGTCGACCACCGGCAAACCGTCGATAAACGCCCCGAGCGCTACGCCCTGGAAGAACGTCGCCGCCACCGAACCACCGATGAACGCCTTGTCCCACAGGTGCCGCTTGTCGTCCTTGGCTTTGAAGCGGAATTCGAACGCGACGCCGCGAAAGATCAGCCCGATGAGCATGAAGATCAGGGGCAGGTACAACGCCGATAGCACCACCGAATAAGCCAGCGGAAACGCCCCGAACAACGCCGCGCCGCCGAGTACCAGCCAGGTTTCGTTACCGTCCCAGACTGGCGCCACGGTGTTCATCATTACGTCACGGTCGGTTTTGCCGGGGATGAACGGGAAGAGAATCCCGATGCCCAGGTCAAAGCCGTCCATGACCACGTACATCATGATGCCGAAGATGATGATCACGGCCCAGATCAGCGGAAGATCAATACCCATGATTCAAATCTCCTTGGTCACGGTGTGGTCGGCATCGGCATTGTCGTCGTCGGCTGCGGACAGCGGACGGGCCGGCGTGCGTTTCTTGCCTGGACCACCCTCGTTGGTTTCCTTGCCCTCGTCGATCTTCGGACCTTTGCGCACCAGACGCATCATGTAGCCGAGGCCGGCGCCGAACAGCGCGAAATAAACCACCACGAACAGCACCAGGGTGATGCTCATCTGCATAAAGCTGTGATTGGAGGACGCATCCGCCGTGCGCATCAAACCGTAAACCACCCACGGCTGACGGCCGATTTCGGTGGTGAACCAACCGGCGAGAATCGCGATCAGGCCGGACGGGCCCATCCACAATGCGAGGTACAGGAACGGCCGCGAGGTGTAGAGACGATCACCCTTGCGCAGCCACAGGCTCCACAAACCGGTGAAGATCATCAGGAACCCGAGGCCGACCATGGTCCGGAACGACCAGAACACGATGGTCGAATTCGGCCGGTCTTCCGGCGGGAAGTCCTTGAGTGCCGGCACTTGCTTGTCCAGCGAGTGGGTCAGGATCAGGCTGCCGAGGTACGGGATCTCCACGGCAAACTTGGTCCGCTCTTCTTTCATGTCAGGCCAGCCGAACAGGATCAGCGGCGTCGGCTCATCGCCCTTGTTTTCCCAGTGACCTTCAATCGCGGCGATTTTTGCCGGTTGATGCTTGAGCGTGTTGAGGCCGTGGAAGTCGCCGATTACCGCTTGAATCGGTGCGACGATCAACGCCATCCACATCGCCATCGACAGCATGGTGCGGATCGCCGGGTTGTCCTTGCCGCGCAGCAAATGCCAGGCCGCCGAGGAACCGACGAAGAACGCGGTCGCGACGAATGCGGCAGTGGCCATGTGCA
Organism: Pseudomonas sp. 43NM1; assembly: GCF_002836905.1. Classification (NCBI taxonomy): domain Bacteria; kingdom Pseudomonadati; phylum Pseudomonadota; class Gammaproteobacteria; order Pseudomonadales; family Pseudomonadaceae; genus Pseudomonas; species Pseudomonas sp. 43NM1. The sequence continues at coordinate 11,788 of NZ_MKGS01000205.1, forward strand.
TCAAGCGGTACGGGAACGACGGGTTGAAGATCACCGCCAGCCAGTCCACCGGAATCACGCGGCCGTCGATGATTTCGAAGCCCTGCGGGGTCTGCATCCAGCTGTTGGACGCGAGAATCCAGAACGTCGAGATCAACGTGCCGACGGCCACCATGACGGTGGAGAAGAAGTGCAGGTTGCGCCCGACCTTGTTCCAGCCGAACAGCATGACGCCGAGGAAACCGGCTTCGAGGAAGAATGCGGTGAGCACTTCATAGGTCAGCAGCGGCCCGGTGACGGCGCCGGCGAAGTCTGAGAAGCGGCTCCAGTTGGTGCCGAACTGATACGCCATGACCAGCCCGGAGACCACGCCCATGCCGAAGTTGACGGCAAAGATCTTCGACCAGAAATGGTAGAGGTCGCGGTAGGTGTCGTTGTTGGTTTTCAGCCACAAGCCTTCGAGCACCGCTAGGTAACTCGCCAGACCAATGGTGATGGCCGGGAACAGGATGTGGAACGAGATGGTGAACGCGAACTGCATCCGGGCGAGATCAAGCGCCTCCAAACCGAACATAAGTCTTCCTCTATCAGGTAATACCGGCTGTAGGGCTTATGGCCCTGCACCCACTCTGCCCCCACGGATATGGAGTGTGGCGAAATTCAATTGGTTCTTTTTTATAAGCGTCACAGCGTAGGGAGTCTGGCCATGTGGCCGCCGGATCATTTCCCATAAGGGTTTTGATCTGGATCAAGCAATGTTGAAAGAGTAGTCGCATTTCGGACGATGGCCGCTGTGGTCGATTGCCGCGTGACAGGTTGCCTCAGAGGATTGGCTATCAAGCCCGCCTCGCCCATGTAGCAGCTGGCGAAGCCTGCGTCCGGCTGCGAAGCAGTCGTTCTTCCTGTGACCTCGGCTGACCTGATGCACCGTGGTATCTGGCCTTACGGCTGCTTCGCAGCCGGACGCAGGCTGCGCCAGCTGCTACATGGGATCTCGTACGCCGGAGTGATTTGATCGTTGTCTTGCTAACTAAATTTTCCTTCACCGTAACTTCCGGTTACAGCTTGGTGATAACCTCGACCTTCTCCACGCCCAAGACCTGCCTTCAGATGCCCAGCCAAGCGCCCCTGCTGTTACGTCACCACCGTCCTTTTCTCGCGTTCTGGCTGGCCCGGGTGTTTACCGCCAGCGGTTTTCAGATGCTCACCGTGGCGATCGGCTGGAATCTCTACCAACTGACCGGCAACGTGCTGGATCTGGGCCTGGTCGGTCTGGTCGAATTCGCCCCGCGCGTGCTGTTCATGCTGCACACCGGGCATGTCGCCGACCGGTACGACCGGCGCAAAGTCGCGGCAATCTGCCAGTCACTGCAAGCGTTGATCGCGTTGTCACTGGCAATCGGCAGCGCCACCGACCACGTCACCCGCGAGATGATCTTCATCCTCGCGTTCCTGCTCGGCGCCGCGCGCTCCTTCGAAATGCCGACCACCCAAGCCCTGCTGCCGAGCATCGTGCCCAGCAGCTTGTTCCCGCGCGCCGTCGCCGCCGCGCAATCGGCGCAGCAATCGGCAACCATCGTCGCCCCGGCGCTCGGCGGTTTGCTTTACGCCTTCGGCAGCGTCTGGGTGTATGGCCCGACGGTGATTCTGTACATCATCGCTTGCGGCCTGATGCTCAACCTGCCCGCCCGGCAGACGCCGTTGAACAAGGGCAAAGCGACCATGGATTCGTTGCTGGCAGGGATTCGTTTCATTCGCAGCCGCCCGGACATTCTCGGGGCGATCTCCCTCGACCTGTTCGCCGTGCTGCTCGGCGGCGCCACCGCGCTGCTGCCGGTGTTCGCCAAGGACATCTTGCTCACCGGCCCGTGGGGCTTGGGCCTGCTGCGTTCGGCGCCAGCGGTGGGCGCGTTGCTGATGTCGCTGTACCTCGCCCGATTTGCCGTGGAGCGCAAAGTCGGCCGGGTGATGTTTACGGCGGTCGGGATCTTCGGCGTCGCGACCATTGCGTTCGGCCTGTCGACGTCGTTCTGGTTTTCCCTTGCGGTGCTGGTAGTGCTGGGCGCGGCAGACATGATCAGCATGGTCATCCGCGCGTCGTTTGTGCAATTGGAAACCCCGGATGAAATGCGCGGCCGGGTCAGCGCCGTGAACGGTTTGTTCATCGGCGCCTCGAATCAACTGGGCGAATTCGAATCCGGGCTCACCGCCCACTGGTTCGGCACCGTGCCGGCCGTGGTCATGGGCGGCATCGGCACGCTGGTGGTGACTGGCACCTGGATCAAACTGTTCCCGACCTTGGCCAACCGCGACCGCATGAGCGAATTGGTCGAAGAGGCCAAGGTCTAGCGCACTTTGGACGAAGTGCCCTAGAGCACTTTGTCCAAGGTGATCGGGAAGTCCCGTACCCGTTTGCCGGTGGCGTGATAGATCGCATTCGCCACCGCCGCCGCCACCCCGACAATGCCAATCTCGCCGACGCCTTTGGAACCGAGGGCGTTGACGATCTCGTCGTTTTCTTCGACGAACAGCACATCAATCTCGCCGATGTCAGCGTTTACCGGGATGTGGTACTCGGCCAGGCTGTGGTTCATGTTGCGGCCGAGCGCATGGTCGGTTTGCGTTTCTTCGTGCAACGCCATGCCGATGCCCCAGACCACCCCGCCGAGAATCTGGCTACGGGCCATTTTCGGGTTGACCACACGGCCGGCAGCGATGGCGCTGACCACGCGATTGACCTTGATCGTGCCGAGATCTTCGTCGACCAGCACCTCAACAAACACCGCCGAATGGGTCGCGGTGGCGTAGGCGTCACGTTTTTTGTCGGGCTCGGCGTCGACCTGAACTTCGATCGCGTCTTCGCCACTGCCGCGCGCCAGATCCGCCAGCGACACCCGCTCATCGCCGAACAACAAATGCCCTTCTTCGAAGGTCGCTTGCTCCAGCGTCACAGCGCCGAACGCCGGATGAGTCTGCCGCGCTACCGCCAAGAGTTTCTCTTTCAGCGCTTCACAGGCCTGCTGCACCGCCGTGCCGACCGAGGACACCGTAAACGAGCCCCCCTGCAATGGCGCCGTCGGCAACGACGAATCGCCGAGGACAAAGACTACATCCTCATGCGCAACGCCTGACGCCTGCGCGGCAATTTGCGTCATTACCGTGTAGGTCCCGGTGCCGATATCGGTGGTGGCGCTGCTGACCGTGAGTTTGCCGTGGTGATCAAGCGATGCCTTGGCGCTGGCCTTTTGCTGCATCGCTTCCCAGACACCGCCAGCCATGCCCCAACCCACCAACTGTCGGCCCTGACGCATGCTGCGCGGCTCGGGATCGCGCTGGTCCCAGCCAAAACGCTTGGCGCCCTGTGCATAACATTCGCGCAGTTCTTTGCTGGAATACGGTTTGTCTTCGTTCTGATTGCGCTCGGCGTAGTTGACCAGGCGCAGTTGCACCGGATCGATCGCCAGCGCGCAGGCCAGTTCGTCCATCGCGCATTCGAGGCCGATCAGCCCCAAAGCGGCGCCCGGCGCGCGCATGTCCAGCGGCGTGAACACGTCCAGCGGCACCAGTTTGTAGGTCAGTTGCACGTTGTCGCAGTGATAAAGCATGCCGCTCCATTCGACCACGTGCTCAGTGAAATCCTCGAACCGCGAGGTCTGGCCGATGGCGGTATGCCCGACCGCGAGCAGGCGCCCGTTGGCTGCCGCGCCCAATTGCAGGCGCTGCAAGGTGCGCGGCCGATAGCCGAACGTGAACATCTGTTGGCGGGTCAACGTTACTCGTACCGAACGCTTGAGGTGCAGCGCCGCCATCACCGCCAATGGCAATTGATACTGCGGCCGCAGGCCCGAACCAAATGCGCCACCGACGTACGCGGCGAAAATCCGTACCTGCTCCTTTTCCAGACCGAAGACTTTTTGCACGTAGGACTGACAGTTCTGCGGGCCTTGGGTCTTGTCGTGGATGTGCAGACTGCCGTCAGCCTGAAACAACACGGTACTGGCGTGCGGTTCCATCGGATTGTGATGCTCGATCGGCGTGCTGTAGTTGAGGTCGAGGCTCAGCGCCGCACCGGCAAATTCAGCCTGAAAATTCCCACGCGGCTTGGGCAATTCGGCCGGCGCCGGATGGGCTTCGTCCTGCAGGCTCAGCAGATCGGTCTGATGCGATTCGCTGGCGTATTCAATCTCGATCAATGAACCGGCGTAACGCGCGAGCTCAAGATTGTCCGCCACCACTAAGGCCAGCGGCTGGCCGCTGTACATCACCCGGTCGTTGTACAACGGGCGAAACGGCGAGCCTTCGGCGGAATCGGCGTCTTCGTAATCTTCGTCATAACTGGCAATTTTCGGCCGATTGGTGTGGTCGATCACGGCGACGACGCCGGGCAGTGCCAAGGCTTTCGAGGCGTCGATGCTGACGACACGGCCGTGGGCGATGCTGCTCGACACCACGCTGCCGTGCAGCAGGCCTGCTTCAGGAAACTCGCCGGCATAACGCGCCTGACCCGTAACTTTGAGGTGGCCGTCGACTCGATCCAATGGCTGGCCCAGCGGTTTGGTAAACGTGTTCATCAGGCTTGCCCTCCCTGCGCGGCATCGCTCAGGGCGCGGATAATCGCGCGGCGCGCCAGCTTGACTTTGAAAGCGTTGTGTTCGAGCGGTTGCGCGTGTTGCAGCAAGGCGTCGGCGGCAGCGGCAAAGGTTTCCGCATTCGGGGTTTTGCCGATCAGCGAGTTTTCCACCTCGGTGTCACGCCACGGTTTGTGCGCGACACCGCCGAGCGCCAGGCGCGCCTGGCCGATCACGCCATCGTTGATTTCCAGGGCCGCGGCCACGGAGACCAGCGCAAAGGCATAAGAGGCACGATCACGAATCTTCAGATAATTACTGTGCTCGGCGAAACCGGCGGCGGGCAGCTCGATGGCAGTGATCAGCTCATCGTCGGCCAACTGGTTATCGCGCTCCGGCGTGTCGCCGGGCAAACGGTGGAAATCGCTGAATTCGATGGTGCGCTGGCCATTGCGACCCTGCACGTGGACCACCGCTTGCAGCGCCGCGAGCGCCACGCACATGTCCGACGGATGGGTGGCGACGCACTGCGCGCTGGCGCCGAGAATCGCGTGAATCCGGTTCAGGCCATCCTTCGCCGGGCAACCGCTGCCGGGCTCGCGTTTGTTGCACGGCACGTTGGCGTCGTAGAAGTAATAGCAGCGCGTGCGTTGCAGCAGATTGCCGCCAGTGCTGGCCATGTTGCGCAATTGCGGCGACGCCCCGGCGAGAATCGCCTGCGACAGCAACGGGTAACGCTGCTCGATCAGCGGGTGCCAGGCCAAATCGGCGTTGCTCACCAGCGCACCGATCATCACGCCGCCGCTGGCGGTCTCGGTGACTTCACGCAGCGGCAGACCAGTGATGTCGATCAGGTGCTCGGGACGCGTGAGGTTTTCTTTCATCAAGTCCAGCAGATTGGTGCCGCCGGCGATGAAGCGCGTCGCTGGCCCGGCCAGATGCACGGCGTTGTCGACTGAATCCGGCTTGCTGTATTGGAACGGATTCATTGGCCACCTCCTTGCCCGGCACGCGCCTGACAGGCCGGCAACGCTTCTTCGATGGCATCGCGAATGTTGCTGTAGGCGCCGCAGCGGCAGAGGTTGCCGCTCATCAGTTCTTTGATCTGCTCGGTGGTTTGCGCACGACCCTCATTAGCCAACCCGACCGCCGAACAAATCTGCCCCGGCGTGCAGTATCCGCACTGGAACGCGTCGTTCTTGATGAACGCTTGCTGCATCGGGTGCAGCTCATCGCCATCGGCCAAGCCTTCAATCGTGGTCAACTCGGCGCCATCGCACATCACCGCCAGCGTCAGGCAGGCGTTCACTCGTTTGCCATTCAGCAACACCGTGCAAGCGCCACACTGGCCGTGGTCACAGCCCTTCTTGGTGCCGACCAGATCCAGCTGTTCGCGCAACAGATCCAGCAGCGTGGTCCAGGGTAAAACTTGCAGTTCACGCGCCTGGCCATTGAGCTTCAGGCTCAACGGATGACGGGTAAACACCGACGGCTCAGCGTCGGAAATGATTGCGCTCATAAACACCTCACGGGTTGATCGTACATTCGCAGCGTTTTGGTAAACCGCCGTCATAAGGGGTACGACTTCGAGGGTGGCACGGGCGTTCAAAGGAATTGATCTGTGGCGAAAACAGACGTGAAGCACAAATTCGCCGATCAAGTGCAATACATAGATACCGCATCGAGTGTAATGTATCGCCTTACACTTGCCGCATGATCGAATCCTTTCGGCACAAAGGCCTTCGTGGCTTCTATGAATCAGGTTCGGTATCGAACTGGTCGACTATCTGGACTATCACTGACAGGAGGCAGGACCATGCCGATGCACAATCCGCCGCACCCCGGTGAAACACTTTTATTGGACGTATTGCCCGAATTGGGGATCAGCGTCACTGAGTTGGCGCGCCATCTCGGTTTTGCACGGCCGCATCTTTCGCGAGTGCTGCATGGCCACGCACCGATCAGCCCGGACCTGGCGGTACGTCTCGAGCGGGCGGGCATCGGTCAGGCCAGAACGTGGTTAGGCGTCCAAACCGATTACGACCTCTGGCAAGCGGAGCATCGCGAGCAACCGGTCATCGAGCGCATTGCAGTTCATGCCTGAGCGCTGTCAAACCAACAACTCCCCCGCCACCGCCGCTCTTGCGGCTTTGCCGCACAGCGCTTCCACCAGTGCCAGCGCGAATGGCAGTGCGGCGCTGGAGCCTTGGGCGGTGATGCAGTTGCCGTCGACCACCACCGGTTGATCGACGAAGTTGCAACCGGACAATTGGTGGCTGGCGCTGGGCAGGCAGGTCATGCGCCGTTGGCGTAATACGCCGAAGGTTTGCAGCGCCAGTGCGGGCGCTTCGGCGATGCCGGCGAACAGGCGTCCGGCGGCGGCCTGGTCCTTGAGCAATTGTGCGAGCGGTTGATGCGCCGCCAGATGTTGCGCGCCGACGGCACCGCCGGGCAGGACGATCAAATCGAACGGTTGCGCGAGCAGATCGACGAGCATCGCGTCGGCGGTCAGGCGCGTGCCGCGAGCGCAAGTGAGCATGCGCCGGCCTTCGATGCTGGCCAGCACCACTTCGACTTGGGCGCGGCGCAGCACATCGACCACGGTGATGGATTGCAGGTCATCGATGCCCTCGGCGAGGGTAATCAGGGCTCTGAAAGTCATGGGCAAGGTCCACAGGAGGGTCCTTGAAGCGTAGTCAGCTTTATTGACTGCTGTGCGGCTGGCCCGTTACCTGATGTTTTTGCCAGCGGCTACTTGATGTAAAGCTGCGTCGAAATGGTGTTGCCCGGCGCATTGATCGAGGTGTTGCTGAAGGTAAAGGTTCCTTCCTGCTTGCCGCCCAGATCATAGAGGTACAACGTGCCGACAATCTTCGTCGCGGCGCCGCTGCATTCGGTCAGGTTGCCGTTGCCGAATGCGCAGACCTTGTCGGCTTTTCCTTTGAGCTCGAACCCATCAAGCCCGACGCGGGGCGCGCGACCGTAGCCCATTTCCAGCACGTAGACCTTGATGTTGCCGGAGTGATCGCATTGCGTCCGTTCCTGGCCGGCAGAAATGTTTTCAATCCCGCAGGCAGCCGATTGCACTTTAAGTACCTGAACATTGCTCAGCGGCGGCGCCGACGCGGCCATGACCGCCGGCACACAGGCCAGACCGGCGAAAATCACCCCCAGCACTCGAACAATGTTGCGCTTGATGCCCGCCATGATCACTCCCCCAAAACAGGCGCGCAGTATGGCGCAGTTCGCCGATGCACAAAACATCGCCGACGATCGCAGCCATTGCCCCACGCTGCTGGTATGATGCGCGGCTTTTTCCGACCCACAGAAAATTCCGGGCGCCCTGGGCCGTCTGTGCTTTGCTGTTGAGGTCGATACATTCACGGCGCACTGCGCGCCACGGGGAGCGGACATGCTGGAACGGCTGTTTCAACTCAAGGCACATAACACCAACGTGCGGACCGAGATTCTGGCGGGCGTCACGACCTTCCTGGCCATGGCCTACATTCTGTTCGTCAACCCGAGCATTCTCGGCGAGACCGGCATGGACAAAGGCGCGGTGTTTGTCGCCACGTGCCTGGCCGCCGCCATCGGTTCGACAGTGATGGGCCTGATCGCCAACTACCCGATCGCGCTCGCGCCGGGCATGGGCCTCAACGCCTTCTTCACTTACACCGTGGTCCTGCACATGGGCCACACGTGGCAAGTGGCGCTGGGTGCGGTGTTTATCTCGGCGGTGCTGTTCTTCCTGCTGTCGATCTTCCGCATCCGTGAATGGATCATCAACAGCATCCCGCTGCCGCTGCGCTCAGCGATTGCCGCCGGTATTGGCCTGTTCCTCGCGCTGATCGCCCTGCACAACGCCGGCATCGTCGTCAGCAACCCGGCAACCATGGTCGGCCTCGGCGACCTGAAACAACCGGCACCGATCCTCGCGACCCTGGGTTTTGCGCTGATTGTGGCGCTTGAAGCGCTGAAGGTGCGTGGCGCAGTGCTGATCGGCATTCTGGTGGTCACCATTGCCTCCATCGCGCTGGGCTTTACCCCGTTCGGCGGCGTGATGTCGATGCCTCCGTCGCTGGCCCCGACCTTCCTGCAACTGGACATCAAAGGCGCACTGGACATCGGTCTGGTCAGCGTGATTTTCGCTTTCCTGTTTGTTGATCTGTTCGATAACTCCGGCACCTTGATCGGCGTCGCCAAGCGTGCCGGCCTGATGGGCAAGGACGGCCACATGCCGAAAATGGGTCGCGCACTGATAGCCGACAGCACCGCGGCAATGGCCGGTTCGCTGCTGGGCACCTCGACCACCACCAGCTACATCGAATCCGCCGCCGGCGTGAGTGCCGGTGGCCGCACCGGTTTGACCGCCGTGGTGGTGGCGATTCTGTTCCTGCTCGCGCTGTTCTTCTCGCCACTGGCCGCCAGCGTTCCGGCCTTCGCCACCGCGCCGGCACTGCTGTTCGTCGCCGTACTGATGACATCCGGCCTGGCCGAAATAGACTGGGACGACATCACCGTCGCCGCGCCAGTCGTGGTCACTACGCTGGCGATGCCGTTCACCTACTCGATCGCCAATGGCATCGCGTTCGGCTTCATTTCCTGGACCGCGATCAAGTTGCTGGCCGGTCGCGGCCGTGAGCTGAACCCGGCACTGGTGATCCTGTCGATTCTGTTTGTGATCAAGTTGGGTTGGTTCAACGCATGACTTTTGATTCCCAGGCTTACGCCGTCCAGCTCGAAGAAAAGGTCACGCGCTTGCGTGACCTGCTGGCCCCGTTCAGTGCGCCAGAACCTGAAGTGTTCGATTCGCCGCTGCAAAACTTTCGCCTGCGCGCCGAATTTCGGCTGTGGCGCGAAGGCGGCGACCGTCACTACGCGATGTTTTCCCCGGAAGACAAACGCACGCCGATCCTCATCGAAGAATTCCCGATCGCCAGCCTGCGCATCAATGAACTGATGCCCAAGCTCAAAGCGGCCTGGCAAGCAAGCGCGCCGCTGAGCAACAAACTGTTTCAGGTGGAGTTCCTCACCACCCTGGCCGGCGACGCGATGATCACCCTGTGCTATCACCGTCCGCTGGACGAGCACTGGCACGCGGCGGCGAGCAAACTGGCGGCAGACCTGAACGTCAGCATCATCGGCCGCTCGAAGGGCAAACGCGAAGTCATCGGCTTCGATTACGTGGTCGAGAAATTCGACGTCGGCGGCCGCACGTTCAGCTATCGCCAACCGGAAGGCGCGTTTACCCAGCCGAACGGCACGGTCAACCAGAAAATGCTCAACTGGGCCTACGACGCCCTCGGCCAGCGCTCGGACGATTTGCTCGAATTGTATTGCGGCAACGGCAACTTCACCCTGCCGCTCGCCACGCGCTCGCGCAAAGCACTGGCCACCGAGATCAGCAAAAGCTCGGTCAACGCGGCGCTCAGCAACCTCAGCGAAAACGCTGTGGATAACGTCACGCTGGTGCGCCTGTCCGCCGAAGAACTGACCGAAGCCTTGAACGAAGTCCGCCCGTTCCGCCGCTTGCAAGGCATCGACCTCAAGAGCTACGAGTTCGGCAGCGTGTTCGTCGACCCGCCGCGCGCCGGCATGGACCCGGACACCTGCGAACTGACCCGACGCTTCGACAACATCCTCTACATCTCCTGCAACCCGGAAACCCTGGCGGCCAACATCGCCCAACTGCACGACACCCACCGCATCAGCCAATGCGCGATGTTCGACCAGTTTCCGTGGACACACCACATGGAATCCGGGGTGTTGCTGACTCGGCGTTGAGGGATGTTCTGATCACAAATCAGCCGTCGTGATGACGGCTTTTTTGTGGGTGCTTATTGGGTAATTTCGACTTGTGCAGAAAGCATTCCAGCGATGGATATGTGCAAATCCAGTTGCTCATTGCAGAGTGCGGCACCCGAAAAACCAACCTTCAAATTTGCAAAGTCTTTGTTTCCGAAGCCATCAAATTCTGAATAACACTTCAAGGGCAACCGAACGCTACTGCCATCCTTGAAACTGACTGTCAGACAAGAATCCCGATAGTTCACCGCTGTCGCCTGCCGGCTGTTCTTCTGACGTAAATGGCCTCGCTCGATCGCCTCGTCCAGCACTGCTTCAGTTATCGGTTCATCCACCGGATCTTGAGCTGTTGTAGTTTTCATTTTGACGTCCTCGCGCCGACTCGAATGAAACCGCCGACAAGATTGTTGAGGCCGAAGACTCAACATCCCGAGGACGCTGCGCAATTCACAATTCGTAAGCAATCTTTTCATCGTTGCGCCAGCATCAAGGATGCCTACTGCGCCATGCACCCTTGCAAGATTGAATCACCTGTATTTATGCGGTGACATTTGGTAAACCAAAAGTCCAATCAACCAACCCACCC